>CAZILI010000046.1:0-14808 GCA_964539965.1 uncultured Burkholderiales bacterium
TGTCCAAAGCCACGAGCAGCAGCACGAGCGCTCCGGCGACCTGAACCGCGGCGATCACCAGGATAGGCGGCAGGCAATTCGGCAACAGATGGCGCAAGATGATGCGTGCCGGCCCCAAGCCCAGCCCGCGCGCGGCTTCGATGTATTCCTTGCCGCGCTCGACCAGCGCCGCGCCGCGCACGGTGCGGGCGTAGTACGCCCATTGCACGACGACCAAGGCAACGATGGTCTTACCGATACCCTGCCCGAGCAAGGCCAGCAGCACGAGGGCGATGAGTATCGCGGGGAAGCTTAACTGAATGTCGACGATGCGCATGATGAGCGCATCGGCGCGCCCGCCCAGATAGGCCGACAGCAGGCCGAGTGTCACGCCGATCAGAATGGCGCACAGTGTGCTCACCAAGCCGACCAGCAAGCTGATGCGCAAGCCGTAAAAAATGCCCGACAAGATATCGCGTCCTTGATCGTCCGTGCCCAGTAGATAGATCTGGTTCGCCGCACCGCGCGCGCCCGGCGGCAAGCGCGAGTCCATGACGTCCAACTGCGCCAGATCGTAGGGGTTCTGCGGCGAAATCATCGGAGCGAACAACGCGACCAGCACGATCGCAACGAACACCAGCAGCCCCAGCACGGCGAGCTTGCTGTCGGCGAAGTCGGCGGCGAGCAGCGCGAACGGGGATTCCGCCGCGCGTTTCATCGCGCCTCCTGCGCCAAGCGCACGCGCGGATCGAGCAGCGAGTACACCACGTCGACCACCAGATTGATGCCGACGAACAGCAACACCGTGATCATCAAGTAGGCGACGATGACCGGGCGATCCAGCACGCCGATCGAGTCGATGATCAGCTTGCCCATGCCCGGCCAGGCGAAGATCGACTCGGTCACGATCGAGAAGGCGATCACCGAGCCGAATTCCAGGCCGATCACGGTGACGATGGGAATCATGATGTTCTTCAGCACGTGCACGCCGACCACGCGCGACTCCGGCAAGCCTTTGGCGCGCGCGTACTTGACGTAGTCTTGCAGCACCGCCTCGCGCGTAGCCGAGCGCGCCAAGCGGATGATGAGGGCGAGCTTGAACAACGCCAGATTCAGCGCCGGCAGCGCCAGGTGCTTGAGTCCGGCGAAACTCAAGAAGCTCACCGGCACGCCGAGCAAGCTTTGCGTGGGCCCGCGGCCGCTCGCCGGCAGCCAGCCCAACTCGACGGCGAACAGCATGATCAGCAGCAAGCCGACCCAGAAGGTCGGCAAACTGAAGCCGAGGATAGAGCCGGTCATGATGAGTCGGCTGCTCCACGCGGTCGGCTTGAGTCCGGCCCACAGGCCGAGCGGGACGCCGAGCAACACGGCGATCAGCATGGCGCTCGCCGCCAATTCGAGCGTGGCCGGCATGCGCTCGAGGATGAGCGTGAGCGAGGGCACGTTGAAGGCAAACGACTTGCCGAGATTGCCTTGCAGGGCGCTGTGCAGGAACAGGCTGTATTGTCGCCACAGCGGTTGATCCAAGCCGAGTGCAGCGATGGCGGCAGCCCGGTCGGCTTGATCGGCTTGCGGGCTAATCAGGATATCGACCGGATTGCCGATCGCGTACACGCTCACGAACACCAGAACCGACATGACCCACACCACCAGCACGCTTTGCAG
Organism: uncultured Burkholderiales bacterium; assembly: GCA_964539965.1. Classification (GTDB taxonomy): domain Bacteria; phylum Pseudomonadota; class Gammaproteobacteria; order Burkholderiales; family JALYOK01; genus CAZILI01. The sequence goes on from CAZILI010000046.1 coordinate 1,645, forward strand.
CAAGCGGCGTAGCAGGTAGGCGAGCATACGGTGATACCCCTCGCCCGACCGTCAGTCGGCTTTCTTGAACTGATGCGCCAGGGTGAACTCGTCGGTGCGCGCGGTGTAAGTGAAGCCCTTGCGCATCGCCCAGGTATTGATCTGATGGTGCAGGGGAATGATGCCCAAGTCGGTGATAGCCAAGCGCACCGCTTGTTGCAAAAGTTTCTCTCGCTCGGCGTCGTTCAGGGTGTGCAGCGCCTGCTCGACCAGTTGGTCGACCTTGGCGTTCGAGTAGCGGCCCCAAGCGAAATTGCCCATGCCTTTGTCGGGGTTGTAGGTGGTCAGATGCGCGCGCAGTGGCGAAGACGCTTCTCCGGTGCCGGCGCCCCAGCCGAGCAACGCGAAGCTGAATTCGAGCTTGTTCGCACGCGGTAGATATACGTTCATCGGCATGGCCTCGACCTTGGTCTGGATGCCGACGCGGGTGAGCATCTGCGCCACCGCTTGCGCGATCTGCTCGTCGTTGACGTAGCGGTTGTTCGGAGCATGCAGAGTGATGCCGAATCCGTCCGGGTAGCCGGCTTGGGCGAGCAGCTTCTTGGCGCCCTCCGGATCGTAGGCATCGGGCTTGAGATCCGGTACGTGGCCGAACATGGGGCTCGGCAGCAGGTTCGCGGTCGGAATCGACAGCCCTTCCATGACGCGATCCTTGATCGCTTGGCGGTTGATCGCTTTCGACATCGCTTGGCGCACGCGCAAGTCCTTCATCGGATTCTTCGCCGTCGGTTTGCCGCTCTTGTCGGTCACGAACGGGGAGTTGTCGCGATTGCTATCCAAGTGAAAGAAGATAATGCGGTGCGAGACTTTCTCGAGCACGCGCAGATCCTTGTTGGCGCGGATCTTCGGCAGGTCGGGCGTCGGGATGTTCTCGATTGCGTCGACATCGCCCGACAAGAGCGCTGCGATGCGCGTGGCGTCGTTCGGTAAGATGCGAAAGGTGAGCTTGTCCCACGCCGCCTTGCCGTCCCAATAGTCGTCGTTGCGGGTGAACTCCACTCGATCGCCGCGCAGATAGCGGGCAAAGCGAAATGCACCCGTGCCGACCATGGCCTTGCCCGAGTCGAAGTCCTCGGTCGCGAGACCGCTCACGACTTTCTTGGAAACGATCAAAATGGTGGTCAGATCGTTCGGCATGAGCGGATACGGACCGGCGGTCTTGAAGCGTATGGTGTGCGCGTCCACCACCTGCATCTCTTTAATCGCCTTGGTGTACACCGTGAACGGGCCGGGACTATTGGGAATTTTCCCGATGCGCTCGATGGTAAAGGCGACGTCTTCCGCGCTGAAGGTGCTGCCGTCGTGAAACTTCACCCCCTGGCGCAGCTTGAATTCCCAGGTGTTGTCGTCGATCGGCTTCCACGAAATGGCCAATCCGGGTATCAAGCGAGAGTCCGGATCGAGGCGCACCAGCGGGTCGAATACCTGAAACGTCGCATTGAGGTTCGGAAATAGGTTCACGAAGTGTGGGTCGACCGAGGTAATGTCCGCGCTCACGCCCACGCGCAGCTCGACCGCCCAGGAACAGAATGCAAGCATGAGAGCGGCCGCCGCGACGGTTATTTGTATCAGTCTGCGCATCGAGAAACCTCCGTTAGGTCGCGCCCGGGGAATCTCTGAACAAGTCCTTCATGAGCCGCGTTTCCGACGAAATGGCCGTAGCTGCTAGGCGTCGCGCCGCAGCGAATATTTGGATATATTCGCAAGGCGCGCAACAACGCAGATGCGGCCATTTCGTGGAAACCCGCATGGGACGGGTTTTTGCGCGCGCCTGGCCGCGTTGCGAGGCTCGGCCATATGTCCAATATGCCCTTCGCCTCGCGCCTTGCCATGCATCGCGCAAAAGCGCCGTCGCGGCCATGCGGGACTTATTCAGAGATTCCTAGGATAAAGGGTTTCGCTGCTCGGGGGAAACCGGCGGCGCGATTCGGTAGCGGCGCGGGCGATTGGATATAATTTCGCCGATCACTTACCTGGCGACAAGGAACCAAGCGTGAATCAAATCGATCTGACGGGACACGTTGCGGTCGTGACGGGCGGGGCGCGCGGCATCGGATATGCGGTCGCGCAGCGCCTGCTGCAGTCGGGCGCGGGCGTTGCCATTTGGGACATGGACGCCGCGGCGCTGCAGGGCGCGGCCGGCGAGCTTGCCAAGCTCGGCAAGGTCTCGAGCCATGTCGTCGACGTCACCGATGAGCAGCAGATCGCCGCCGCCGCGGCGGCCAGCAAGGCCAAGCTGGGCGTGGTCGACTTGCTGGTGAACAACGCCGGCATCGCCGGCGCCACGATCAAGACCTGGGAATATACGCCGGCGGAGTTTCGCAAAGTCATCGAAGTCGACTTGATATCGGCGTTTCTGGTCTGCCATGCGCTGGTGCCCGACATGATGAAAAAGGGCTACGGCCGCATCGTGAACGTGGCCTCGATCGCCGGCAAGGAGGGCAATCCTAACGCGTCCGCCTACAGCGCTGCCAAGGCCGGCTTGATCGGCTTTACCAAGTCGCTCGGCAAGGAGCTGGCCACCAGCGGCGTGCTGGTGAACTGCATCACACCGGCGGCGGCGAAAACCGACATCTTCAAGCAGATCTCGCAGCAGCACATCGACTTCATGCTGGCGAAGATTCCGATGGGGCGCTTTCTCGAGGTACAGGAGATCGGCGCCTTGGTCGCTTGGCTTTGTTCGAGCGACTGTTCTTTCACTACCGGCGGCGTATTCGACATCTCAGGCGGGCGCGCAGTCTATTGACCGCCGCCGCGCAGGGCGTGCCCGGGCGGGTGGGAGGCCGCGCGGATGACTTCGCGTAGCGAGCATCGTCGCGGCGTGTTGCTGATGGCGAGCGCAGCGCTGTGCTGGAGCTTGGCCGGCATCATCTTGCGCAATACCGAGGTCGCCAATGCTTGGAACGTCGTGTTCTGGCGCTCGTTGGCGAGCCTGGCGCTCATGCTCGCCTTATATGTCTACTGGCACCGCCGCGAAGCGGCAAGGCGCATTCTCGCCACCGGCTGGGCCGGCTACGTGTCGGGCGCGATGCTGGCGATCATGATCGTGTTTTTCCTGTTCGCGATTCAGGCGACTACCGTGGCGAACACGCAAGTCATCATGAGCCTCGCGCCCTTCACCGCGGCGCTCACCTGCTGGGTGGCGCTGCGCGAGCGAGTACCGGCGCGCACGCTCGTTGCCATGTTGGGCGCGCTGGCCGGCATCGTCCTCATGTTTGCCGATTCGCTCGGCACAGGCCGCATGGCGGGTAACTTGCTCGCGATGGTGGTGCCGATCGCCTATGGCGTAAGCGTCATGATCCTGCGCAAAGCTGGCAAGCACGTCGACATGATGCCGATGGTGCTGCTCGGCAGCCTGTTCTCGCTGCTGGCGGCGTTGCCTTTGGCGCAACCGCTGGAGGTGTCGCTGCACGACATCGCCTTGCTCGCCTTCATGGGCTTTGTGCAACTCGCGCTGGGGTGTATCTTGTTTGTGAAGGCGGCGCGTGTGCTGTCCGCCGCCGAGATCGGACTGATCGGATTGCTGGAGGCGCTGTTGGCGCCGCTATGGGTGTGGATCGGCGTGGGCGAGCGGCCGAGCAACGTCGCGCTCGCGGGCGGCGGCATCGTGCTCGCTAGCCTGGCAGCGAACGAGCTACTCAGCCTGTGGCGCAGCCGCGAATCGGCGTCCGAGCAGGCCGAGGCCGTGCGATTGTGAACGAAGGACGGGCGATCATGGACATCGAACACATGTGGCCGGAACTGAAACGCTTGGCGCAGGTCGATGCCGAGCGCGAGCCGATCTTGTCTGGCTATCTGCACGACAGCGTGCTGCGCTATCGCGACTACCAAAGCGCCCTGTCGTACTGTATCGTCTCCGCGCTCGCCAACCGCATCATGAACGACATCACCATGGGCGATTTGGTGCGTGATGTGCTGCAGCGCCATCCCGACATCATGACGGCCAGTCTGTACGATCTGGAAGCGTTCGCTACGCGCGACCCGGCTTGCGAGAACCGGCTGATGCCGTTCCTGTACTACAAGGGGTTCAAGTCGCTACAGGCGTATCGCGTCGCCCACGCGCTGTGGCAAGAGGAGCGGCGCGGTGTCGCGCGCTTTCTGCAAAGCCGCGTGGCCGACGTGTTCGCGGTCGATATTCACCCGGCGGCGCGCATCGGCAAAGGCGTGTTCATCGACCACGGCACGGCGATCGTGATCGGCGCCACCAGCGTGGTCGAGGACAACGTTTCGATGCTGCAGCAAGTCACCTTGGGCGGCACCGGCAAAGAGCTGGGCGATCGCCATCCCAAGATCCGCGAAGGCGCACTGATCGCGGCGGGCGCCAAGATCTTGGGCAACATCGAAGTCGGTCGCGGCTCCAAGGTCGCGGCCGGCAGCGTCGTGCTGCATCCGGTGCCGCCGCATTCGACGGTGGCGGGCGTGCCGGCGAAATTGGTCGGTCAGCCGAAGAGCGAGTCGCCGGCGCTCGACATGAACCAAGACTTCGACGACGGCGGCGGAGGCTAGGGGTGCGAGGGGTATAGCCCTGAAGCCCGCATCCAGATGCGGGCTTCAGGGCAGTACCGAGGCGTGTATAGGGTTGGGCGGCCGCTAACGGGCGGCGACCTTGCGGTACACCATCTCGACGTTGAGCGCGATGCGCTCTCGGTACTGCCCGAGCGGATACTTGGACATGCCTCGCTCGTACTTGGCGGCGAGCTGGTCGGCCACGCCTTTTTTCATCTCCTCCAGCGCCGCGCCGTCTGCCACGGCTCGCTTCACCGCCGCGATCAAGTCGTTGAGGTAGCCGCGGAAGAACGCGAGGTGATCGCGTCCGGCGACCTCACCGTGGCCGGGGATGATGCGGGTGAAGTCGTAGCCCGCGAGCGCATCCAAGGTCTTGACCCAATCTTCGGGATAGCCGTCGTTCATAAACGGCATCCAATCGATGAGCGCGTCGCCGGTGGCGACGATTTTCTCCTTCGGCAAATAGATGAATACGTCGCCGTCGGTGTGAGCGCGTCCGAGCAGCAACAGCTGGATTTCGCGCCCGTCCTCGTTAAGCGTGACCGACGTCGTGATGGTGCGCGTAGGCAGCGCCGGCGTCATCGCTTGTAACTCTTCCAAATAGGCCTCGGCCTGGCGCAGATTCGACTGCAACCGGGCCTGCTGCTCGGCATTGTCCGCCGAGGCCAACTCCTTCTTCAGCTTGTCGATCTCTTGCGGCACGCTGGCGAGTTGCTTTTCGATGTAGGGCACACCGCCCGAGCCGGCGTCGGGCCGAGTCAAGTTCTCGCGCGTGCGCTCCGAAGTGATGATCTCTAGCCGCGGATTGGCCGCCGCGTACACCTGATTGCCTTGCCAGTGATCCCAGTGAAAGTGCGTGTTGATGATCTTGCGGATCGGTTGCTTGGTGATGGCTTGAATCTCGCGATACAGCGCGAAGGCCGCCGACGGCTTGGAGTGAGAGTCGACCACCACGACACCGTCGTTGGTGAGAATCACCGCGGCGTTGGAGTTCACCTTGTAGCGCGGCGCGGCGATAGCGGCGTACACGCCGTCGGCCACGGGCTTTAACTCGAACAAGTCCTTCTCCGCGGTGTGCGCGTCGGCCGCCATGACGCAGCACGGATCGAGCTCATGGAAGGTTTGCACGGCCGCGACCGCGGCGCCCGTGCGGGTCAAGAAGTCTCGACGAGTCCAGGGTGCGCTCATAAGGCTCTCCTCCTTGCGATGGCGCGAGACGGCCATCTTACGCCGAATTCCCCCGACCGGCGGGGCGAGCGGCCGAATGGCCTAGGCCGTGAAGACAAGACCTTCGGCAGAAGTCGGCGAGCCGCGATCTGTGCATACTGAAACTGCGGCAGAGGGGGGTGTCCGGCCCATATGAAAGCAGGAGGCAACAACATGAAACGCTACTTCGTTCTGTTCACGTTCCTCGCGAGCGCGGCGCAAGCCTACGACTTGAGCCCCCTCGATTGCCAAGCGGCGACCGAATCCACCGGTCAAATCACCGAGCGGCGCGACCAAGGCTACACGCTCGCCGATCTGAAGGACAACATCGACCATTGGCGCGCTAGTTACCAGCAGCCCGAGATCGTAGCGCTGCTTAAAGATCTCGCCGATTGGGTATACGCGCAACCGGCGCAGTCGCCGATCGAGCTGGCGACCCGGTTCTGGAACCAGTGCTCGCGCAGCGCGGGAAGGCTTACCGCTTTGCCGGTGACGGCGAATGCGGGCTCGCTCGACGTGTTCGAGTGCCTCACCGTGGTCGACATGTCGCGGCATATCCGCACCGACCTCGCGCGCGGGCGCACCTTAGACAACGTACTGGTCGAGATCTGGTCGGCGCAAGACGACGACGGCTCGGTGGTCGCCGTCAGCGGTCTGGCGACCCTCGCCAAGTCGATCTACGCCGATCAAAAGGTCCATCCCGACGCGCATGCGCTGAAGTTTCTGCAAAGCTGCCTCGCCACCGCGGAGAAGACCGCCGCCGCGCGCTGATCCGTCCCAGCACAAAGCGTTCTCAAGGGGCCGGTTGCCGGGTTGCAGCCGGCCTTCTGCCTTGTTGCAGCTGCTCACCCGATGCAGCGGCTCGAAACCGAAAATGGAGATCTGAATCCGGACGGCGCGCAGCCGACGTATTGGTCCAAACGGCGCGGCAATCATCTGCCCGCGCACTTGGACGTTGGGAGGTCGTTTCGCGTGCACAACGAAGATCTCAGGCAGCGCCTGGCGGGTTTGTTTGCCTTCGCGACTCAAGCGCCGGCGGAATTGCTCGATGCGGTATTGGACCGCAGTAGCTTGACTCGATTTCGCAAAGGTGCGCTGGTGTTCGAGCCCGGCGACGCGAGCGAAGCCTATCCCCTGGTTCTCAGTGGATCGCTGCGCATAGTCGTTCTCGGGGAGCAGGGCCGAGAGGTTTTGCTTTATCGGCTGGGCGTGGGGCAGGGCTGCCCGATCGCGTGCGGCTGCCTGGTTGCCAGGCGACCTATTTGCGTCGGCTGCGTTGCGGAGACCGACGTAGAGCTGCTGAAAGTACCGCGCGAGGTGTTTCATCGGCTGATGCAGGAATCGCCGGGCTTCCGCGACCACGTCTGCGAATTACTCGCCGAAAGCCTGCTGGAGTTGACCCGCATGACTGCGGCGTTGAGCTTCTATCGTGTCGACCAACGCTTGGCGGCGCTGTTGCTGCACCGCGGACCCGGCATCCGGGCGACGCACGAAGAGCTGGCGCACGAGCTGGGCACGGTGCGAGAAATCGTGGGCCGCATCCTCGGCGAGTTCTCGCACCGCGGCGCGGTGATCTTGCGCCGGGGACACATCGAGGTGACCGACTTCGCACCCTTGCGAGCGATCGCCGGAGGGCTCGTGTAGGCACGGTGGCCCTAGGCAGCGCGATACGGCGTCAGTCGGCGTGACTTGGGTCGCATTGGGCGGCCGATACGCGGGCAAGCCGCTCGTTCTTTCGCCCACGTCACAGATCTATTCCGATCCTTGCCTCCTTGCGTGATGCAGGTCGCTGAGCACGCGCTCCGAGCGCAGTGGCTATTCAACTCCTATCGGATTCTCGCCGCCGCGACCAGCGACGCGGCAGCGCTGGAGCAAGGAGTGTGTCGTGACATTCTCACAAGCTGCGCTGCTATTGCCCGCGACCGTGATTCTGATCGTCTTTGCGTGTATCACCTGGATGATTCTGTCGTTGCGGAGAGAGTCTGCCGCCGGCATGCCGCCCGCCTCGCTTATCTGATCGCGCCGCAGGCGGCGAGGATGCGGGTCGCCTCCCTTAGCGAGCCGCTCACCTAGACACCGCTTTCGGCGTACCATGGCCGGGGTTTCTTGTGCCATGACGACGGAGGTGTGGAATGAAGCGCTCGATAGCGGTGTTGGGATTGGTTGGCGTGGTTGGGATGGTGGCGTCCACCGGCGCGCTCGCGCAGATTGCCAAGAACGCGGCGGCGAAGAGTCCGTGGGGTCCGGCGGACGAAATCGGCACGCTCAACATGATGAACGACGCCTCGCGCTTGGACGTACTCAAGCGGGTGGCGAGCGGCAAAGTGTATGATCTCGGCGTGGAGTTGTTCGTCGGCATGCCGACCTGTTGCGCGCCGTTCGGCGACCCGACTTTTCAGATCTTCATGACGCACACGCCTTCGCGCAACCCGGAGAAGGAGCTTTTGTCTTATTCCGGTGACGGCGTGTCGATGTATACCCACACCGGCACGCACATCGATGCGCTCAATCACTTCGGTCTGCGCGGCAAGATTTGGAACGAGGTGAGTTCGCAAGACGCGCTCGGCGTGCGCGGCTGGACCAAGTCGGGCGTCGACAAGTATCCGCCTATCGTCTCGCGCGGCGTCATGATCGACGTGGCGAAGTACAAGGGCGTTCAGCATTTGCCGAACTCGTATCCGATCACGGTCGCCGACCTGAAAGAGTCGCTCGCTAAGCAGGGCACGACGCTCAAGCCCGGCGACGTCGTGCTCACCCGCACCGGTGTCATGACCTTGTGGCCGGATGAGTCCAAGTATCGGCTTGCCGATCAGCCGGGGCTGAGCCTCGAGGCCGCGCAATGGCTGGTCGAAGGACAAAAAGCTATGGTGCTGGGTGCGGACAACTTCGGTGTGGAGAGCTTCCCCTCCAAGGACAAGGAGAATTTCGTGCCGGTGCACACCTACCTGCAGGCCGAGCACGGGGTATCGTTGCTGGAGGCGCTGTGGCTGGAAGATCTATCGAAGGACGGCGTGTACGAGTTCCTATTTATCGCCTCGCCTTTGAAGCTGCGCGGCGGCACGGCCTCGCCATTGCGCCCGATCGCCATTCCGCTCGGTAAGTAGCGTTCTCTTGCCCGAGCGCGCCGCGGCGCGCTCGCGGCGCGATCACAACACATAGGGAGAAGCCGTCATGTTGATCGGCGTATATCACTTCTGTACCGACTACGGGATCGAAGTGCCCGAGTTGGCGCGCGAGCTGGAGGCGCGCGGCTTCGACTCGCTGTTCCTGCCCGAGCATACGCACATTCCGGCGAGCCGTCGTTCACAGTGGTCGGGTGGCAAGGATTTGCCCAAGCGCTACTGGCACACGCACGATCCGTTCGTGGCGCTGTCGTTTGCCGCCGCGGCAACCCGCCGGCTCAAGCTCGGCACGGGAATCGCGCTCATGCCGCAGCGCGATCCGATCGTAACCGCAAAGTCGGTGGCGAGCTTGGATCAACTGTCCGGCGGCCGCTTCGTGTTTGCGATCGGCGGTGGTTGGAACGTCGAAGAGATGGAAAACCACGGCGCGCGCTACGACACACGATTCAAATTGCTGCGCGAGCGCGTGCTGGCAATGAAGGCGCTGTGGACGCAAGAGGAAGCGCAATTCCACGGCGAATTCGTCAACTTCGATCCGGTGTGGCAATACCCGAAGCCGAAGCAGAAGCCGCATCCGCCGATTCTATTGGGCGGCGAGAGCGAGCATACGCTGAAGCGCGTCGTGGAGTTTTGTGACGGCTGGTTTCCGCGCCCGCGCAGTGGCTGGGAGCCGGCGGAGGCGGTGCAGCGACTGCGGCGTGCGGCCGAAGCGGTGGGGCGCGATCCGGCCAGTCTGTCTATCACGGTATTCGGCGCCCCGGCCGATGCCAAGGCGCTCGCCGCTTATCGCGCGGCCGGCATCGAGCGGGTGTTGCTCGAAGTGCCGGACGACAATCGCGATCGGGTGTTGCCGCTGCTCGATCAGTACGCGCCCTTGCTCAAGGCCTGAGTTTGAGCGCTACCAATTGAAGATCACGGTGACCCAGAGTTTGGTGAGGTCGGGTTTGCGGGCGGTGCCGGAGAGGACATCGCCCTCGCGGTAATTGGCGTACTCGAGCTTGGCGGAGAGTTGCTTGGTGAAAGGGTAGGTCAAGCCGAAGTCGAACTCGTCGCCGAAGTCGATGGAGCCCGAGTCGCTCTTGAACTTGTGTACTTCGGCGTACAGCAGCGCCTTTTGCACCTTGCCGCCTACGCTCAAGTAGGTATCGCGGATGCCCTGACGCGGGGTGGTGAGGAACTGATCGGCCCAGCCCTGGAACAGGTGATTGGTGCCCAGCGGGGTTTGGAAGGCATACAGCCCATCGTTGCTGGAAAGTTGCTCGTAGTCCAGGCGCACGAACCAATCGCCCCAACGCGGACCGATGCCCAGATGCAGGTAGTCGGCGTCGATGCGATCGTCGCCGCCGGCGTAGTCGTCCTGCTTGGCGTACTCGGCGGTGTAGAGCAGTTTGAAGTGCTCGCCGAAGGGGTGGGCGCCGTCGGCGCGCAGCCCGAAGATGCGGTTCGAGTTGTCGGCGAACCCGGTGTTGGAGCCGGTGACGGGCTGGTCTTGGAAGTAGCCGTAACCGATGATGGTGTCGGCCGGTGACCAGCGGTAGGCGGCGTGGGCGATCTCGATCTTGGTTTCGCGCTGCACGGCGAAGATGGTCTTGATGCGCTCCAAGTGCCCGAAGTAGAGCTCGGTGTTGGGCAGGCTCTTGTTTTCTACCGTGAGCCCGTTGAACACCTGCATGACTTGGCGGAATTCCACGTTGCCGACAAAGCGTACGTTATCAAGCTTGATGGACTGCTTGCCCAGGCGAAAGCGGGTCTTGGGCACACCGGTGTAGTCCAAGAACAGCTGATTAGCGTCGGAGTCTTGGGGGTCGGCCACCAGCGGGAAGGAGGAGGAAGCGGCCTGGGTGGGGTCGGCGTTGAAGTCATCGACGACATGCGTGACGTTGATCGCCTGAGCGGTGGCCGAGAAGCCGTAGTAGGGCTTGGTCTCCCACCCCAACAAGGTGCGCACCGTAAGTGCGTCCGCTCGATCCGGTTTGTTGTCTTGATCGACCCACTCGTAGCGCGGACGAACGTTCAACAACAGCTTGCCCCCGCTGATTGCTTCCCACAACGCGCCGGCTTGCGGCGCGGGATCTTGCGTTTGGGCGGCGGCGCAAAGCGAAAAGGTCATGACGGCCGCGGCAGCAAGTTGTATGCGCCAATCTTGTGTCGTGCTCACTGGTTGAGACTCCTTAGTCTGGAAATGATAGAAGGCCGATGCCCGCTTCGTGAGAGCTGTGCATCGGCCGAGATGGCTCCTGACAAGCGCGCTCGGCGACCTTGAAGCTCCCCGCCGCGCTCTGAAGTTCGCCCGCCAGCTGCTGCAGCGAAGTGGCCGCGCGTGTGGTCTCGTTGACCGCGCCATGGTTCTCTTCGGCCATTTGCGCAATCTTCTCTACATTTTTCGCGATATCGGTCGAAGCGGTGGTCTGCTCCTTGACGCTAGTGGAGATATCGGCAACGCCGGCGGCGGCTTGATGCACCGCTTCGCGCGCGCCAGCGTGGCGACCACGTTGTCGAGGTGCTGGCGCGAGGTCGCGAGGCTCTCGATGCCCAAGCTGATGGCTCGGTTGACCACATCGGATTGGCTGCCCAGCTTTTGCGTGACCTCGTCGATCTGCGCGGCCGACTGTCCGCTTTTCTCGGCCAGCTTCCTGACTTCGTCGGCGACCACCGCAAAGCCGCGGCCCTGCTCGCCGGCACGCGCCGCTTCGATAGCGGCGTTGAGCGCGAGCAGATTGGTCTGCTCGGCGATGTCTTTGACTTGCTTGGTCATCGCCGTGATCGCTTGCGCGCTGTGCACGAACGCTTCGACGGAGGTGGCGATTTCCTCCACCGCGCCTTCCACCTTGTGGATCTCGGCGGCCAACTCGCCCATATCGGCGTTGCCCCGCTCGGTCTGCTCCAGGCTCGATTGCGCGAGCTTGCGTACGTCGTGGGCGTTTTGCGCGACCGCATTGATGCTGACCGTCACTTCTTCCACCGCCGAGGCGGTGGAAGAAGCGGCTTCGCTCTGCGCCTGCGAGGCTTCGCTCACCTGTGTGGCGGTGCTCGCCAATTGGCTCGCCGCGCTCGCCACTTGCTCGGAACTGGAGCGCACGCGCGCCACCGTTTTTGCGAGGTTGGTGCAGCGCGACAAGCAATTGCCCTTGCGTCGCGCCCTTCGGCTTCGATCTTGCCCGTCAGATCGCCCCCGGCGACCGCATTGGCGAGCGCCACGGCGCGCCTGACACGCGCCGCGACGGTGCGCGATATGGACCACATGAGCCATGCGCCGAAGACGAACAGCACGACGGCGAGCGAGATCAAGGTGATCTCCCTGTTGCTCGTGGAAGCGACGCGGTCGGTCAGGATCTTATCGAGCGCCGCAATGCCGGCGTCGATTACCTTGAACTGCGCTTCGGTCGCCTTGGCGAAGGCGTCGAAGTAGGCCTTGGAGTCTTGAGCTCGGCGTTCGCTTCCAACGCCTTGCTGAGCTTGCCCTCGGCGTTGGCCGCCTGGTCATTTGAGCGTGTCGAGGATGCCGTCCAAGGCGATGCGCTCAGCATCGCTCGCTTCCTCCTTGGCGAGCAAGCCGGCGCCCTTGCCGCGCACCTGGGCGGCCGCTTCGGTCACCGAAGGCAGGTACACCAGCGCCGCTTGCACCGAGAAATAGCTGTCAGGTAGCGGATCGAGCGGCAGTTGGAAATAGTCGGTCGAGTGGTCGAGCACCGAGAAGATGATTGCAACAGCGCGGTGTGCCGTTGAAAGTTCTCGGGCGCTTTGAGGGCGTTGTTGGCGACGTTGCCCTGCAGGGTCTTCCAGTCGCTGACGGCTTGGGTCCAGCGAGTCGTTTCTAGGCCAGAGTCGCATTGGGCGTGAAACTGAGGCGCAAATCCAGCCTATTTCTGGTACGAGTCGATTCTTCGCACCAAAGCGGACCCGGCGCGGCACTGGAATCGGTCAAGTCGTGAAAGGCGGGGGTATACCGATGCCGAGCGCGTGTGGATGCGGCCTGGGGGCCGGTACTACCACCCCTATAGAGGCTAGCGGCGGGGCTGTGCGGGGTCGGGGGGGGGTATCAGTTGGAAGAAGATTTCGTCGCGCTTGACCATGCCCAACTCGTAGCGGGCACGCTCTTCGATGGCATCGGTGCCTTGCTTGAGGTCACGCACGTCGGCTTCGAGCGCGTCGTTGCGCGCTTGCAACTGGGCGATCGAGGCTTGCTGCGCCGTGACTCGATCTTGCAGTTCCCACACTTTGAACCAACCGCCTTTGCCGACCCACAGCGGATACTGGATCAGCGCGATCAGAGCGGCGAGCGCGAAGGCTA
>CAZILI010000047.1:0-3228 GCA_964539965.1 uncultured Burkholderiales bacterium
CGTCGACGTGCGTGGCCGCGCGCAGGCTTGCGAGATCCAGTGCGCGCCAGTCGGTGACCGGCTCGCCCAGCACGATACCCGCATCCAGCGCGTCGTCGGCGACCAGCGAAGGCGCCTGAAGACGCGCGATGTCGGGATAGCGATCGTCGACGACCTCCATCGCGACCATGCAAGCGTCGATCGCATCGCGCAGGGCCTCGATCGTGTAGGGCACAGCGCGCGGCGGCAGATCGCGCCCCAAGCGCAGCGCGATCTCGCACTCGACGCCTGGGCGCACGTAGTCGCCATGGCGCAGCGCCGCCCCGTCGGCGTGGACCTGGCTCGCGAACACTCCTCCCGCGAGGGGATGATCGATCTTTAGGTACGATTGAATCGCGGTATTGGTGCAGCCGATCTTGTGACCCGCGATCGGCCCGAAACCGGCGGCGCTCAGCAGTTCATGCGCGCGCGCTTGAATGCGGTAACCGGTCGCCTCATCGCGCGGCCGGATCTCGGGCGCGAACTCCGGCAAGCGACGCCGCTCACGCCGCGCGCTAGCGATCACCTCGGCGGCGCGCGCGATCGCCGCTTCATCCATGATCAAATCGCATCCGCGTGCCGGTACCAGGCAGAGTATATAGCTGCAAGCGCTTTATGGATGCGGGTTTCGCGGTTATACCCCAGGTATAGGAGGCGATGCGCATCGCTAGCCGCTGTGCGCGACGGTGCACTCGACCGCACCGAGTATGCCGAAATCGGCGCGCAGCTTGTCTCCCGCAGCGATCGGCCACGGCACTACACAGGTGCCGGTGGTCACGACCTGACCCGCCTTCAAGCCTTGCTCGAAGCGGGCCAATTCGTTGGCGATCCAAGTCATGGCGAGCCGCGGGTCGCCCAGCACGTTCGCGCCGCTGCCCTCGCGCACTTGCTCGCCGTTGCGATACGCCTTGACCGCGTGCGTCTTGAAGTCGAGCCGCCGCCAGTCGGCGCGGCACTCGCGTCCCAGCACGAAGTAGCACGCGCAGGCGTTGTCGGCGATGAGTTGCGCGGCGCCCACTTTGACGAAGTCTTGGTAGCGCGAGTCCGGAATTTCGATCGCCGGATATAGCGCGCCGACCGCGGCCATGACTTCGTCTTCGCTGTAGTCACGCCCGCGCGGCGGCAGGTCGCGCGCCAGGCGAAAGGCGAACTCCGCCTCGGCCACACCCATGATATTGCCGGCGAGCGGCACGCTCCGGCCTTCATCTCGAATACGGCCCGACAAGAGGCGTCCCGCGAGCGGGCCGTCGACGCCGATGTGTTGTTGCCCCGCCGCGCTGGTGGCGGCGATCTTCCAGCCGAACACGCCTTGCCCGCTCAAGCGCTGAATCGCGGCCTGCACGGCGTAGCCCTGCTCGCGCGTCTGCGGACGCTGCGCTGCCGGCAAGCCCTCGCCCAGATGGCGCCCCTCTTGCCAGGTCTGCCAAAGCGTACGTGCCGCGTCTTCTACCATCTCAGGTGTCACGATAAGCTCCTCATGCGACGGCGGCTCGCACCACGCGAAGCAGCGGTTTGCCGCGCGCCAATCGATTCAAGTTCTCGGCGATGCCTTGACAGCGCCGCGCTTTCAAGTCCTCACTCCAGCCCGAGGCATGGGGCGTCATGATGACGTTGTCCAATTCGTGAAACGGAAATCGAGACGGCACGGCGTAGGTCTCGCCCTGCGGCGGATAGCCGTACCACACGTCGATCACCGCGCCGCCGATCTTGCGCTCCCGGCAGGCGAGATACAGCGCCTGCTCGTCGATGATCGGTCCGCGCGCCACGTTGATGATCACCGCGCTGGACTTCATACGCGCGAACGCCTGCGCGTCGAACAGGCCTCGGGTCGAGGCGTCGAGCGGGGCGGCGACCAGCACATAGTCGGCCGCCGTCAACAGATCGCCGAAGCCTTCCATCGCGCTGATGCGCTCGGTGAATTCGTCGGCCGGCTTCGCCGTTCGGCTGCACGCGAGCACGCGCATGCCGAAGGCCGTGGCGCGCCGCGCGACTTCACGGCCGATGCGGCCGTATCCGACGATGCCCAGGGTCCTGCCGTGTAACTCGCCGTGGCGCGGGCCGCACAGGTGCGAGCCGTGCCACTGGTTCCGGCGTAAGCCCGCGTCCATGCGGCGCACACCGATCGCCGTCTCCAGCATGGTGGCGAGCACGTATTCGGCAATGCTGATCTCGTGCCCGAATACGTTGCACACATTGGCGGTGGGCGGAACGGCGCCGAAGTCGATGTCGTCGGTGCCCGCACCGGGCAGATGCAGCAACTTGAGACGGGGCGCGGGCGGCCCTGCGTGCCAATCCATCGAAATGATCGCCTCGGCGTCGGCGAGCGCACGCGCCAATTCGCCCTCGCGCGCATCGTCGACGACCGCGATGCGCCATTCGGTGGTGAGATAGTCGGAGAGCAGGCTCAAGCGCCCGTCGTTGTCTTTTTGCTTGATAATGAGCTGCATGGCTCGACGCCGCGCGCTCGGCTGCGCTGGGAGCGGTTTTGCGGAACCGCGAGTGTAGTAGAAAGCATTGCGCCGTGCAAAAAGCCAGGCGTCGGGAACCGCTCGCTTGAACCGCAGGTCAATCGAAGAGTAACCACCGCAAGCGGGCGCGACACGACGGCGCGCCGAGGAGACGAGCCATGAAACACCGCATTGCATCCCTTTCCGCCGCGGCGCTGCTGGCCGCCGCCTGTGCCACGCCGGCATCGATCAAGCAAGGCGACAGCGAAGCCGCGGTGCGCACCAAAGTCGGCGCGCCGACCGAAACGCGCGTCGGCGGCGACGGCCGTCAGGCCTGGGAGTATTGGGGTGGCGTGCGCGGGCGCAATACCTACATCGTGCGCTTCGACGCCGACGGCAAAGTCGCCACGGTCGATCGGCCGATGCGAGAGGAGGTGTTTCGGCTATTGAACGGCCTGGCGCAAGAAGACGTGCGCGACCGTCTGGGTAGGCCGAGCTACCGCTACACCGTGCCGCTGGGCGAAGTGTGGGAGTATCGCATCTACGACGAGCACTCGCGCGCCGCGAAGATGTCGGTGCAGTTCGATCCCAAAGAGCGCCGTGTGACCGAGGTCAGCAAGCAGCTCGAAGAGTTCTTGCAAGACGAGGCGGCGTTCTCGATCGGCGTCGGCGGCGGTTGGGGTCGGCGCTAGCTACGAGCCACGCGTAGGGTGCGTCCCACGCACCATCCGGCGGTCGCTCGGTGCGCAGGGGCGCACCCTAC
>CAZILI010000047.1:3328-14676 GCA_964539965.1 uncultured Burkholderiales bacterium
GCATCGCACGACGCAGGAACGTCTTCGCGTGGGGTGGGTCCCACGCACCACCCGGCGGTCGCTCGGTGCGCAGGGCGCACCCTACGGCATCGCACGACGCAGGAACGTCTTCGCGTGGGGTGCGTCCCACGCACCATCCGGCGGTCGCTCGGTGCGCAGGGGCGCACCCTACGGCATCGCACGACGCAGGAACGTCTTCGCGTGGGGTGGGTCCCACGCACCACCCGGTGGTCGCTCGGTGCGCAGGGCGCACCTTACGGCATCGCACGACGCAGGAACGTCTTCGCGTAGGGTGCGTCCCACGCACCGTTGGCGTGCCCCACGCACCGACGAACGCTCAACAGGCGTTCTTGCCCAGCAGCTTGGCCAACGCCGCGCAGGCATCCACCACGCCCACGCTACCGGCCGCGCTGCTGGCCCGGACCGCCGTCGGCTGGGTGGTCGCCGACAATAGTTCGGCGACTTGCTGCGGCGTGAGCTGCGGATTTTTCTCAAGCAACAGCGCCGCCACGCCGGCGACGTAGGCGGTCGCGAGCGAGCTGCCCGAGAAGAAGTCGTAGCTCTCGCGCGGGGCGGTGCTGAGAATATCGATCCCGGGAGCGGCGACCATCGGCTTGTCGAGGCTCCAAGCCGGAAGCTGAACCTGTCCCTTGTTGTCGCTGGCGAGCACGGCGATGACGTGCTCGGCCGAAGCGGGGAAACCCGGTTCCGTTGCGTCCTGCGCCGCCGCCGCGACCACCGTGATGCCGCCCGCGTGCGCGCGCGCCAGCAAGCGCGCCAGCAAGCGGTCGGCCGGTCCGTTCAGACTCAAATTGAGCACCTGCGCGCCGGCGTTGATGGCGAAGTCGATTGCCTTGGCCAAAGTCCAACTGCTGCACAGCGCCCTGGCGCTCTTTTGCTCCGGATACCAACACGCTTTGGCCGCGCTCACTTCCGTCTCGGGCGCCACCCCGTAGATACCGACGCCGTCGTTGGCGCGCGCCGCAATCACGCCGGCGACCGCGGTGCCGTGCCGGTCGCGCGAAAAAGACGCTTCGCCGCCCTCGACGAAATTTTGAGTTTTAGTAATGCGCCCGCGCAGGTCGGGGTGATCCTTGTCGACTCCCGTATCAACGATGACGAGGCGCACCCCTTTGCCGGTCGCCACGCGGTGCGCCTTGTCGGCGTGGATTGCGGCAGCGCCGTACGCCAGTGCCCCGTACGGGTCGCTGTGAGCGGCGCGGGTGCCGGCGAACACTTGATTGAGCTGCACCGATTCGACACGCGGATCGGCGCGCAGTTGCGTGAGCAACTCTTGCTCGGAGCGCTCGCCCGGCACTTCAAACACGACGCATTGCACGCGGATCGAGCTTAGCGGAAAGTTGCCTACCTCCGGCAGGCCATATTGCGAGGCCAGCGCGCGCGTGGTCTCGGCCCAGCGCTCCGGCGTGTCGTCGGCCAAAGTGACGATGATTTGCCGTTCGCGCAATTGCTTGGGCTTGTCGGCGGCCGGCCGCGCCGGACCGGACTCGACGCCTGCGCAAGCCGACAACACGGCAGCGGCGATGCCGTACCACAAGCCGCGTAGATAGCGTTTCATTCGGAGGGCTCCGGCGACACGACTTCGACGAACTTCACCTTGTCGGTTTGCGCGCGCAAGTCGGCCACCAGTTGCCGCATTTGCGTCGAGCCGGGTGTCGCGCGCGGCAACTCGATGGTATACACGCCGGTCGGCGACGGTCCGTCGGCAATCGCCGCGCCGATTCTCTGCAGCAATTCACGCAGCTCCTTCTGCGTCAAATCGTCGGCGAACACCATGCGCAAGGTAGTGTGCTGGCCGGCCGGCCGCGGCTGCGCATTGGACAAAGTGCCGTATTGAGCGGCGGGGCCCGGTGCTTCGCGCAGTACCACCGCGCTCGCCAGCGCCAACACCAGCGCGCCTTGCACTGCCAACGCCCAGCGCATCGGCTGCGGCGAAGCCGACAACCAGCCGCGCAAGCGGGCCAGCAGACCGGTCGCGTTCGTCGCTCGCTCGTCCGCGCGTGTAGCCTCGTCGATGCGCGCCCACACCGCGCTCAAATGCTTGGGTGTAGGCGCCCATACGTCTTGGCCGGACGACTTCACCGTGGTCGCCAAGCGCGCGCAGCGCGCGACTTCACGTTGACACTGTGGACAGTCGGCGAGATGCGCTTGCACCGTCTCGCTCTCGCTCGCGCTCAACGTGCCGTTTACGTACCAAGGCAGCAGCTCCCACACTCGAGTATGTTGGTTTTCCATTTTTTCGTTTTCGATGGGCATGAAATTAGTCCTGACGACCGCCCGGGTCGAGGCCGCGTTGCGCCAACAGCTGCGCAAGGCGTTTACGCGCGTAGAACATGCGGGTCTTAACGGTATTGACCGGGCAATCGGCGACGGCAGCGATTTGTTCATAGGAAAAGTCTTCTCCGAAGGCGAGTTCGATCACCGAGCGATGCTCCGGGCTGAGCTGAGCCAGTGCCCAGGTCAGCGCTTCGCCCACTTGCCGCCCCATCACCACGCGCTCGGGGTTGTCCGGATCTGCCATCTCCATGGCGTCGTCGAAGTCGGGCGTCTCGCCGTTGTCGTTCGCGATTTCGTATTCGAGGGGAACTTCGTAGGCGTGACGGCGCGTGCGCGCGAGCGATTTGAGCGCCTTGTTGTGCGCGATGCCGAACAGCCAGGTAGACACGGCGGAGGCGTTGGGGTCGTAGCGCGCAGCGCTCTGCCACACCACCAGCATGACGTCGTTGATCGCCTCGTCCACCGACTCGCCGCGCCCGAGCAGCTTGAACAGGTAGCGACCGAGCCGCGGTGAATAGCGGTAGTACAAGGTTTCGAATGCCTGGCGGTCACGCCGCGCGATGGCTTGCATCAGGGCGCGATCGTTTTGTTCTTCCACCGCCGAAATGCGTTGCTCGAGCTCGCGAGTCTCCACGCTGGCACGCCCACCTGAGGGATCGGCAGGATGGTATCCCAGCGCGGCATCCTTGGCGAGCGCGCTGCCGGCGCGGGGACCACCGGCAGTCGATTGAGGAACTCTGTGCATGATGGCTCTTCTCGAAAATGATAGGGAATAAGTCGTCATGCCTCTCGTGGTGAAGCGTGCGTCCGTCGCACTCGGGAGCGGTGCGATCATTGTTATGTGAAACGGAGAAAAAGCGGGCCGCGGCCGTGAGGCTCGCTGCCCGCAAAGTGCGTCGGAGAGACGCATGGGAGAACACCTAAATCCTGTCGCTAGGGCTTGATCGCCGACAGCGGACCTTCGTTGTCGGGGAATTGGGCCGTATTGAGAATCTGCACACCCGCGTTGTGCTCGCCGTTGAACGGCGTCACGGTCTTCTCGCAACCCGCCTTAAAGGCGTCCGCCGGGCTGTTGAACCACACGCCGACGTGGAAGGTGTGAATCGGTCCGACCTGGGTGGTTTGGCCGAACACCGCATCCGGGAACGGCTGCTTGTTGTGCACATGCGGAGCGAGCGGCTGGTTGCCCGACTGCGCCACGATGAAAGTCTCCTCGTTGAAGCGGCCGCGGTAGTCTTGCTCGGCATGGCCGTAGGAGTCACTCTCGATATCGCCTTGGTACCAGGCCAGGCCGAACGGCGCCTTGGGCACTTGGATCACGAACAGGTCGAATTCCGTGTTCTTGGGCAGACCCCACAATTGCGCGGTCATCTTCTCCACCGCGCCGCGCTTGCGGATGGTGATCTTGCCGCCGACGTTGGGCAGGCAGGTCGACGGACGCGCGGCGGTGCGCACCAGATAGAACTCGCACTTGTCGCCCGCGGCGTTACATACGACTTGGTTCAACGCGGGTGGCGTGGTCGCGGCTTGGGACGGGATCGCGCCGACGGCGCCCAGCGCCATGAGCGCGCTCGCACCAGCGGTAGCGAGGCAGCGGCTGAGGACGGTGCGGTTCGGTGTGCTTGCTTGCATGGGTAAACCTCCGAGTGGTTTAGGGGCGGGTTTGGAGCCGTACGTGCGCGGCTCTCTTTGCGTTAATCCGCCAGACTCGGAAAAGGTTCAACCTTCTTCGGCGCCCTCAGGCCGCGCCAAGTCAGGTACGCGAGCGCGAGTCCGCTTATCGCCAGCGTGATGTCGAGGAACGGCTCGGGCACGAGGGCCAATGTCGGCTCGGTCGCGCCTGCGGGGCCGGTCGAGCCGAAGGCGGCACAAGCGGCAAGAAGGGCAAGGCGGGAAAAACGGTAGGACAGTTTCATGTCTCCTCCTGCAGGAAGTCTCCGTGTGCCTGCGATGCAGATTGATTTCGCAAACGCGCCGCCGAGGTTCACCGCAAGGGCGAGTCTAGGCGGGTAGCTGGCGAGGAGAAATCGGACGGAGGATGAAGCGGCTGTAGGCACCGGCCTACGCGGGATGGGTCACAGGACGACAAGGATTGGGGTATAAGCCAAAAACCCGCATGTGGATGCGGGCTTTGGGGCCATACTAGGTCGAGTACGGGGAAGTTGACGGTCTATTCGGCCGCGAGGGCGGGCACCAGGGCGGGGTGATTTCCACCGTGGCGCCAGACTAACGTACCGCCTAGGGCAGGCAGAGCGCCTTGGCCTCGGCTATCGTCTTCTCCGGGAAGGGCGCCGTAGTCAAGTCGATCGAGGCCACGAACTTCGCCACCTTGGCGCGGTCAGCAGCGTTGCTGAGCGTGTCGACTCCAGCCGTTCCGACGCTGCGGTGCGTGACGTTGTCCAACACTTCTTCCAAGCTCTGCGCCGCACCGCTGTGTAGGTAGGGCGCCGAAGCGAACACCGAGATCAAGGAAGGAATGTTGAAGCCCAGTTCGCCGTTGGCGGCGACCGGCGCGCCTTGCGGCACGTTCTGCGTCGCCTTCAACTCGTTGGCGAGCAGCGCGTCGAAGGTTCCGACCTTGCACAAGAAGCGGTTCAGCTGGCCGGCCGTGATGTCGGTGCCGACCGGCGGCGGCGTAAAGTCGATCGTGCTGGCGGTCCAGTTGTCGCCACCGTGACAGCCCTGGCAGTTTGCCGCAGCGAATAGCTGCCGGCCTTGCGCCACGTCCGGATCGCTCGATCCCCTGAGTGCCGAGACCGGCGCGCGCACGCCGAAGGCGATGTAGGCCGCGATCGCGTCCAGGTCCTTGTCGCGTCCTGTGGTGATCGCGGTGTTGGCGGCGCAATTGTTGGGATTGGGATTAGGCAGTACGAAATTGAACACGCACGGATCGACCGCGCCGCGCCCGTCGGCTTGGTTCGCGTCCGGCAGTGCAATCAAGCCTTGGCCGCCCGACACATTGCGGATGTTCAGCTCGAAGTCTTGCACCTCCTCGCGCACGGCCGACCAGTTGAGCGCGCGCTGATGGAAGGTCGGCAGCAGCGGTGCGAAATTGCCGTTTACGTTTGAGTTCACCAGCGGCACTTGAATCTGCCCGTTGGGGTGCACGGCGGTGCTCTCCATGGAAATCGCCTGACGTGGACCGTCGCCGAACATCCATGTGACGCCGTCGGATAGGCCGCGCGGATGGCAACCGTAGCAGCTGCCCCAGCCAAAGTCCGACATGCGTCCGGCCGGCGATTTGGCGTTGTCGTTCGTGCCGGCGGGTCCGATCGACGTGTTGAACAGCTCATGGCCGCGCAGCACCTGCTTGCCGAACGCATCGGTCGGCAGCGCGGTCGAGGCGATGCGCGCGATCTCTTTGTATTGCGTGGGATCGTTGCCCGAGACGTCGACCACCGAGACGTCGCGCGACACGAGGTTCATGACGTAGGCGCGCGTGTCGTTGCCGTTGATGACTACCCCCTCGGGGCTGGAATTGCGGTACTCGAACGCGTCCACGCCGACCTCCACGCGCACGATGTTGCCCGGATCGCCCGCTTGCGTGGGCGCGTTGATGGTGGGCTTGCCGTTGGCGTCTTGCACGACGCGCACCAGCCGGTCGGTGGCGCGTGACAACACGAAGCCCTCGAAACCGACGTGCTTGAACGCCATGGCGACGGGATTGGTGATGAACAATTTCTTGCCCACCGCCTCGAAATTGACCCCCTTGTTCATGTTAAAGCTCTCGTCGAGCGCTTCCTGATCGGTCGTCACGTCGATCACCGACAGATAACCCTGCACGTTGACGTTGAACTTGACCGGCCCATTCGGTGAGGAAGCCGTGTTGGGGATGTAGGCCCGATCGCCGCGAATGACGATGCCCTCGAGTTGATTGGGGAAGGCGATGGTATCGATCTTGGTGGCGGCGTTGTTGGGATCGAAGGCAATCTTCGCCAAGGTGGATCCGTCGGATTGAAAACCGGTGGGCTTGGCGCCGAGCTTGATGGCCTTGATGACGCTGTCGCTCGCCGCGGCAATCACGGTGACGCGGCCCTCGCGACCGTCGTCGAAGCCTTCCTTCTGATCGATCGGGCGGAGGTCGGAAACTAGGCGCGCCAATAGCTGCGTCACGTAGACCTTCTCCTGGCCGTCGACGTTCGCCACCGCGATGCCGCGCGGCTGCCGCCCGACATTGTCGATGGTCTTCACCACCGCGTCGGTTGCCGTGTTGATGACACTCACGCTGTCCGAATACAGATTGGCGACGTACAACTTGCCGCCGTCGAGGGTGAGCGCGCAACCGAACGGTTCGGCGCCGACGGCGATGGTGCCCTTCAACTTGCGCGTCGCGGCGTCGATGATCGACACCGTACCGCTTACCGCGTTGGTCACGTAGACCTTCTTGTCGTCCGGGGTGATGGCCACGCAGCGCGGCTCGTCGCCTACCGGGATTTCGTCCAGCTTTTGATTCTTGTCGCCAGCCACTTCGATCACCGACACGGTGTCGGCGTCCGGGTTGACCGACCACACGAATGCGCCGTCGCTGGTGAGCGCGATCGGAGTGGAGCGGCTCTCTTTCAACAACACGGCGTTGCCGCCTTGGTTGTTGTTGCCGCCGCCACCACCGCCGCCACCGCCGCATCCGGCAACGATCAGACTCGCGGTCATCACCGCGAGCCAATTTACTCCTCGTCGTGCTTTCATCATCTCTTCTCCTGGCATGAACTCAAGGACTGGAACCACAGGTGCAACTAAGGCGTGATTTCTCCAATCGCGGATGAAGTTCAAACGCCGGGTAAGGAGTTGACGTGCGGAGAACGAGTACAGGGACCGGCTCTGCGTGTCGGGCAGAGGTCCGAAAGAAAAAGACTTACGCGCAACCGTTATGCGACTGCGCATCGGAACGTAGGAAGAACTAGACTTCGATGCCGTTGACGGCCAGAGGCCTGCTATGCGGGGGCCGGCTAGGGCAGACTTGCAGCTCGCCGTCGCTCTTCACCGGCACGCACGGCAGCTCTTGCAAGAAATAAGTCTCATCGAGGGAGGGAGGCGCTCGATGCGTCGCGCACGCGCTTAGCGCGCCCAGGCACAACGCTGCGCTCATCCAAACCGCTTCTCGACTGTACCGGCCTGACATGTTCTCTCTCCCTTGCTTGAATGGTCATGCGGGAGTTGCTTACCCTCACGCGGTCTATTCAAGGGGGAGAGAGAAAGGTTCAATACTTGAACTGCAGGTACGCCCAGAAGCGAGCCAGGTCGTACACTTGACCGCCCGCTGAGTTACGCTCGAGGTTGGTCTGATTGCGGTCGGCGCGGTAGTCGGCGTATTGCAGCCCGGCCAGCAGATTCTTGCGCAACGGTCGCTCGAGCACCACGTCCCACTCGCTGCCGTAGCGATAGCCGTCGTGGTCGGCGCGAAAATCATGGTAGATGACGGTGAATTGGGCGCCGAATAGCTTGGCACCGACGCTCACATGGGCATCCCGCACACCGTCGCCGGGCGTGACGAGAAAACGGTCGGCGTGACCTTGAAAGGCGTGGTTAGTGCCGAGCGGGGTCTGAAAAGCGTTGAAGCCGCCCTTGCCCTGCAGCACTTCGTACTCGAGCTTTGCGCTCACCGACTCGATCGCTCCGCCCAGCGCGTAGCTCGCGCCGGCGAAGAGATCATAGTAGCCGACCGCGATGGCGTTGGGATTGTCGGCGTAGTCGGACTGGCGAGCCAACTCGGCCGCGTAGACGAACTTGAGTTTGCCGTCGAGCGCGTGATCCCCCTGCAAACGCGCGCCGTAGGTCGCGCTGGAGAAGCGGCGCGACACCCCGCTGTTGAAGTCTAGCAAATAGGCGTAGCCCTCGAGCTTGGCGAAGCCGAGCCCACTCCACTGCGCGTTCAACGCGTGACTGTGCATGCGAAAGTCGGCCGCGTCGGGCGACGAATTCCTCTCGCCGAATGGGCGATTCACATTCCAGATGTACGCGTAGTCGAGCACGGTCTGCGGCAGGGCGAGGCTCGAAATGCGCAGCGCGTCGTAGGTCTGCATGTTCTGGCGAAAACCGACATTGCCCAGAAAGCGATGCAGCGGCGCTTCTCGATGGGTAAGCTCTTGGCGACCGAAGGTGATCACCGAGCGCGGCAGCCCGCTATAGCGAAGAAATGCCTGGTTGAATTCCGTTCCCTCAGGATCGACGATCACGGCACGATCGCGCACCGCGTTGGCGCCGCCGTCGTTGTATAGCTCGTCGTTGCCGATGACGCGCACGTCTTCGATTTCGAGATAGGCCGAGACGTCGTGGAACGCGCCGGTCATGTACCCGAGCGCGGTGCGCAAGGTCGACGCGTAGGCGTGCTTCAGCCCCGGTGTCGCGTCGTCGGCGAATTCGAAGCGATAGCGCATCTGCAAGTCAACCTTGCCCCCGCGCAGGGAATCGAGCAACCCGTCCTGCGCGCTCGCAGACATGGCCGCGCACGCGAGCGCGGCGCAAAATCGCACGCACGCTACTCGCCCGGCCGATCTCCGACTGCCCATGATGGGCGGAGTGTAGCGCGTTCGACCACACGATTGTAGAGTCGCAGAACCTGCTGCGCGAGGGCGCGGTTAGGCACCACCGAATTCAGCTCTGCACGCGTGGCGCGGTCGCCGTAACCAGGCGAGAAATTGGCGGCGCACCGCCTCGCCCACGGCATGCTCGCCACGGCGCTCGTCGGGACTCGGCGTCAGCTCGACCAAGCTCGCGCGCTGCGCCTCGATGACGACGTTGCCCGGCGCGACGATGTCAAGAGCTTCACCGGAGGCGAGCCAGTGATCACGCGGGTCGCCCTCGACCGTGACCCAGACGAGCCCGCTCGCGCAGGTCAGACGCAGTCGATCGGCTCGCTCGAGCGCGGTGAGCGCCGAGGCACCGAGGTCGAACTGCATTTTGGTTAGTATTTTTGTCATAATGCGAAAAGATCGTTGCTCGGATATGTAGCTGTAGTCCTTATGCTATGGGCGTTTCCACTTCAGGACAAGGTATGAGTTTTAACGTTTTTTGTTAGAATATCTCACATAAGATGAATCAACGGCTTCCCCTATCCAGCCTGCGTGTGTTCGAAGCGGCGGCCCGCCTTGAGAGTTTCTCGCGCGCCGCCGAGGAGAGTCACCTCACCCACGGCGCCGTCAGTCATCAGGTCAAGGCGTTGGAAGACTTCTTGCGGGTACCGCTGTTTGCACGCACCGGTCGGCGCGTCAGCTTGACCAACGACGGCAGGCTGTTTGCCGATCGGGTGCGCTCGGCGCTGCGCGAGATAGACGACGCGGCACGCCTGGTGAGCCCGAGCCGACGCGCCAACCGCCTCACCATTACCACCATGCCTAGCTTCGCCGCGCGCTGGCTCACGCAGCGCATCGGTCGTTTCATGGAGGCTCACCCGGAATTGGAGGTGAACGTGCATTCTTCGCCCGCCGTGGTGGATTTCGAGCGCGACGAAGCGGACGTGGCAATCCGCATGGGAAACGGCGGTTGGGCGAACTGCCGCGAAGAGCTATTCATGCAAGACGAGTACTTCCCGGTGTGCAGCCCTAGGCTCAACGGCGGGCGGCTGCCGAAGCGGCCCGCCGATCTCGTCAAGTTCAGGCTGCTGCGTTCGCACGAGGAGCCGTGGGCGCCTTGGTTCGCGGCGGCGGGTTTGACAGTCACCGAGCCGAGAGGCGCGGAATTCAACGACGCCTCATTGATGCTGCAAGCCGCCGCCGCGGGTCACGGCATCGCGCTCGGGCGCCGCTGCTTGGTCGAGAACGACTTCGCCGCCGGCACCCTGGTGCGGCTGTTCGAAGTGTCGATTCCGGCGCCGTGGGCGTACTATCTAGTCTGGCCGCTACGCCTGGACGGCGCCGACAAGATCAAGGCGTTTCGCGATTGGCTATCGCACGAAAAGAGCGGAACCCACAGCGCGCCCGCCTCCCCCTCGATCGCGCGCACGAAAGCGAGACGGCCCAAACGATCGGGCAAGCCATGATCGAGGCGGCCTTGGCGCGACTCGGTCGTACCGACCCGGTGATGCGCAAGTTGATCCGCGAGGTCGGGCCTTGCACGATGCGGCCCACGCGCGCGCAACCGTTCGAGTCGCTGGTACGCGCGGTGGCGCATCAACAGCTTCACGGTACCGCCGCCAAGCGCATCTTGGCGCGCTTCGTCGCGCTGACGCCGCGGCGCTTCCCGCGTCCGCAAGATGTCGCGGCGTTCGACGATCAAACCCTGCGCACGGTGGGGTTTTCTCGCGCCAAGATCCTCGCCGTTCGCGACATCGCGGACAAGACGCTCGCCGGCTTGGTGCCGTCGTCGCGCGAACTGGCGCGCTTGGCCGACGAGGAGGTGATCGTGCGATTGACCGAAGTGCGCGGTGTGGGCCGCTGGACCGCGGAGATCCTGTTGATGCGCGCAGGCCGGTTGGACGTGCTGCCCGCCGACGACTTCGGTTTGCGCTCCGGCTTTCGCCATGCGTATCGGTTGAGCGAACTGCCGACCGCCAAAGCGTTACGCGCGCACGGCGAGCGTTGGGCACCGTATCGCAGCTATGCGGCGTGGTACCTGTGGCGCGCCGCCGATCGCGCCAAGATCGCGCGCGACGGCGCGTGATAAAAATGTGAATATTTCGCCGTCGAACTTCAGCGGCAGGCGCGCGTCTTAGGTCTTGTTTGCGAAATGTAAGGCCGCGACGGCCGCGGCGACATACACGAAACGCGCGACTCAATAGGAGACATCATGACCAGACGCCATTTTCTTTCTTCCACGTTGGCTCTCATGGGCCTAGGCGCGTATCAAACGCGCGTCGTAGCGGCGCAGACCGGCAACGGCGCCGGTGAAGCAATCATGCCTTTAAAGAAGAGCGATTCGGAATGGCGCAAGCTGCTGCCCGAAACGCGCTACCGCGTCCTGTTCGAAGAGGACACCGAGCGCGCCGGCACGAGCCCGCTCAACGGCGAGAAGCGCGCCGGCACGTATGTGTGCGCCGCGTGCTATCTGCCCTTGTTCGAGTCCAAGACCAAGTACGACAGCAAGACCGGCTGGCCGAGCTTTTTCGATGCGATTCC
>CAZILI010000048.1:0-14052 GCA_964539965.1 uncultured Burkholderiales bacterium
GCCATTCGATGATGCTCCTAGCCTTGGTTAGCGCTCAGTGCTTGAGCGACTTCAGGGTGAGAAACGGATTCTCGCGATCGCTCGCCGGCTGAGGGATCGCTTGCGTGGCGCATGCTTCGTGCCGAGGCGCCAGGGGTAAGCTCAAGATGACCTCGTCCTCGATCAAGGCCAGCGCGTCGAGCACGGGCGCCCCAACTAACGCGTCGACCGCTTCCTCCTCTTCAGACAAATCAGGCAGTTCCTGTTCGCTCGCGACCAACAGATACTGCCGATCGATACGAATGGGAAAGCGGATGACGTCTAAACAACGCTGGCAAGTCAAGTCGACTTCGCCCGTGATTATACCGTGGATCGACGGACGCCCGTCCGGCAGCCGTCCACCGAGCAATTGATACGAAATGTCCCCCTGGTTGCTTGCGAGAGACTCGCACAAGCGGGTCAGCTCCCGCACGGCGACCTTGCCGGTGAGCGATTCGGCGCGCTCGGCGAACTGCAATCCGTGGATCAGCGCTTTCCCCGACATACGGCGCGCATGATAGTATCCCGATACCTCGGCTGTCAAAGGATTTCTTTTGAAAAACAGACTGTTGGTCCTCGCATCGAGTTCGCCCTACCGCGCCCAACTGCTGGCGCGCTTGGGCTTGAGATTCGAGGCCGTAGCACCCCACATCGACGAATCCAGTCTCCAAGACGAATCGCCTCGCGCCACCGCTGAGCGCCTGGCCGCGGCCAAGGCAGCGGCCCTCGCGGAGCGCTTCCCCGACGCGTTGGTGATCGGCTCGGACCAGGTCGCGGTACTGGAAGGCGAAATCATGGGCAAACCCGGAACCCACGCCAACGCCGTGCGCCAACTGACCCAGGCGAGCGGCAAGGAGATGGTCTTCTACACCGCCTTGTGCCTGCTCGATACTCGGTCGAACGCGCGTCAGCTGGCGACCGCTGTAAATCGCGTCAAGTTTCGTCCCCTCGATCCGCAACAAATCGATTCTTACCTGCAGCGGGAGCGGCCTTACGATTGCGCCGGCAGCGCCAAGAGCGAGGCGCTGGGTATTGCACTTATCGAGTACATTCGCGGAGACGATCCGAACGCGCTGATCGGGCTCCCGCTAATCGAACTCACCACGATGCTGCGCAACCAAGGCGTGGCGGTCTTGTAGCCCTTGCTCAGTGGTGCGTAACTCTCATGTAGACGTAGGGAAGCTTCTCCGGCAGGCTGGTGAGGCGATCGACCACGAAGTAGTTGCGCGCACCGAAGATCTTGGCGACATACTTGTCGGACTTGGCATCCAGGCTCATGCAAAACGAGTGCACGCCGTACCGATGCAAGCTTTCGACCGCTTTTTTCGCATCCTGCGTGAGGTATTGGCGATCGAAAACGTCGATGTCGGACGGTTCGCCGTCGGTGATCATCAACAACAATTTCCTCTCTGAGGAACGAAACCGCAGCAACTGGCCGGCGTGGCGAATCGCCGCGCCCATGCGGGTAGACAGCTGCGGAGTCGCGCCGGCGAGGAACGCCTTGCTGCGCCAGTCGTAATCGGTGTCGAAGTCCTTGAAGCGATAGTACGTCACGTCCCGCCGCCCGTTCGAAGTGAATCCATGGATCGCGAACTTGTCGCCGAGATCGTGCATGGCCTCGGCGAGCAGCGCGATCGCTTGGCGCGCCAGGCCGAGCACCGTCTCGCTCGATTTGCCGACGAAGTCACCAGTGGACTTCGACAGATCCATCAGCACCAGTACCGAGAGATCGCGCCCGCGACGCACCGAGCGCATGTTGATGCGCGGATCGGGTTGATGCCCCGCGCGCAAGTCGATGGCGGCGCGAATGGCTTGATCGAGATCGACGCGATCACCTTCGTACTGTTTGCGCAGCCGGATCGAGCGCTGAATCTGTGCGCTACGGATGAGCGTCTTCACGCGATTCAATAGCCGCTCGTCGCGCCGTAACAGGTCGTCGATCTGCCCGGGGTCACCTGCAACCGGTTGCTTTTCGAACACCGTGCACCAGGCCGGGCGCTCCATTCCGATCAAGTAGTCCCACTCGCCGTAGCTGGCGGAGCGCACCACCATTTCCAGCGCGACGGCGTACGGCGACTCGCGCTCGGTCTGCTGCGGGTCGGGTTCCTCGACTTGCGCCTCCTTCAACTCCGCCTCGGGCTCAAGGGCCTCCTGCGGATTGGTTCTCGTCTCCTCGACGACGATTTCGTTATCCTCTTGCAACTGCGGTGGTGGAGTCGCCGCGTCGCTGTAGTCCCACAGAAACGAATGGTCGTCGCGATAGGCGGGCTCGACTGCATAGGTCTTGAAGTTAAACTGCAGGCGCATCTGCCCGATATCGTTCGCCAGCGGGGAAGCGAACTCTAAGGACAGCGCCTGATCGGCAAGCTTGTCCGCCACCTGCGAGAACAAAACACGCGCGCGCGACACCCAGGGGTTGTCGTCTCGATAGTCCGGATCGAGCAAGGCGCGCGACAACCTCGCCGCAAGCGCTTCGAAGGTCGCGCCGATAGCGGGAGAGGCAACATGGAAGCGCTGCCAAAGGCGGCGCAGCCCCGGAAAACGCGCAATCGCCAACTGCTCGACGCGCGCGTCCTCGAGCAAGGACACCACGACGAGCTTGATGGGCTTGTAATTGCCGACCTTGAAGCGCTCGCGGCTGAACACGACGTGGGCGGCGGCATGTGCGGCCGCGGCGCGATAGAGCTCACTGCTGCTGCCGCCGGCCGGCGCGCGATAGGCGTCCGGTAAGTAAATGGAGCCGGCGTCGATAAAAGGGCGATGCCGTTCGATCTGCTTGTCCTTGCGTGCCTTCGGTCGCATGCGCAAGTCCTCTCCCCACAACGCACGCAGATACAGTTGCAACCTGCGCTCGACCTGCGTGAACAAGGTCCCCTCGCCTTCGAGCTTCAGTATCGCCAGGGCGTCGGTGCTATCGAGCGCGAAGTACTTGCGTTGCGACTCGCGGTCGCGCGCGTGGGCTTGCAAACCCAGGCGGGTGAACCGCTGCAGCCCCTCGATCGACAGATGCTCGAGCAAGGTCGGCAAGTGATCGAAGAATACCGTCACCGCCTGCGGCGCCAAGGCGGCAAGCTCCTGGACGAGAGAAAGGTAGGCCGAGAAGATTCTCGCTTCGCCCATGCGCTCGGCCGCCAGCGGCCCGAGGGAGAACAGCTGATCGACACCCAAGTCGCCGCAGCGGGTGCGAATCACGACGGCCGTTCTGAGCAGGCCTGGCAGCACCGACTCATCCAATCGCCCCAGGATGGTCGGCGCGTTCTCGAGATAAGAGACGATCGGCGCCCAAGCCGTCGTCTCATGCCGCAAATGGAGTACGCCGTCGACGTAGGCCTGCAGCGCAGGCGCGCTCAGGCTGTCGCGCGCCAGGTCGACATGCGTACGCAGCAGCCCGGCGAACTCCGGTCGCAGGTCGCTCGGCAACCGAAGGGGCGGCGGGGGCTGCATGGCTTAGAAGTAGGTTCGCACGATCGCGTCGAGCGCGTCCCGCATGTCCGGATCGTCTGTCAGAGGACGGACCAGCGCGACCCGGCAGGCCGCCTGCGGTTCGATGCCTCGCGCCATCAGTTGACCGGCGTAGATGAGCATGCGCGTGGAAGTGCCTTCGTCCAAGCCGTGTCCCTTGAGATTACGTGAACGCTCGGCCACACTGATCAGCTTGTCGGCGATTGCCGCGTCGATACCCGCCTCGTGGACGACGATTTCCGCCTCGATCGCGTGGCCCGGATAGTTGAAGTCGAGCGCGCCGAAGCGCTGCTTGGTCGACTGTTTAAGGTCCTTCAGGATGCTTTGATAGCCCGGGTTGTAGGAAATGATCAACTGAAAGTCGGCATGTGCGGCGACCAACTCGTCTTTCTTGTCGAGCGGCAGCACGCGTCGGTTGTCGGTCAATGGATGTATCACCACCGTCGTATCCTGGCGCGCTTCGACCACTTCGTCCAGATAGCAAAGCGCGCCATGGCGCACCGCCAGGGTGAGCGGCCCGTCTTGCCAATGCGTTCCGCTCGCGTCCAAGAGAAACCTGCCGACCAGGTCCGACGCCGTCATGTCCTCGTTGCACGCAACGGTGATCAAGGGGCGCTTTAGCCGCCAAGCCATGTGCTCCATGAAACGCGTCTTGCCGCAGCCGGTCGGGCCTTTGAGCATCATGGGCATGCGCGCGGCGTAAGCCGCTTCGAACAGTTCGATCTCGTCCGCGACAGGACGATAGTAGGGCTCCTTGCTGATGATGTATTGCTTGATGACGTCGTGCATGGCTTATCGTGGCTTATTCTATTTGATGAGTTGTACCAGTTCGCGAAACTCCGGCGTTCCCGCTCGCTGCAGCCATTCGAACACGACCATCTCGGTGGTCACGATCGGGACACCGGCCGCGCTCATGCGCGTGAGCGCGATTTCTTTGCTCAGCGCGCGCCGCGAGGCCACCGCGTCCGCGACAACAAGGGGACTTAGCCCGATCTCGCGCAGGCCGAAGACGGTCTGCAGCACGCAAACGTGGGCTTCCATGCCGGTGATCACCACTTGCGGTCTTGCCGCCGCACGCAGTTGTTCGCTCAAGCCGGGCTCCCGGGTGCAAGAGAAATGGACTTTCTGCAGCACTCGACCTTCGCGTACCCAGTTCGCCAGTTCGGCGACTGTGGCGCCGAGGCCCTTGGGATATTGCTCGGAGAAAAACATCGGCACCTGCAGGCGCCGCGCGGCGGCCGCGAGTATGCCGGTGTTCTGGATCACCGCGTCGGCGGCCTCGACCGCCGGAGCGAGCCGCTCCTGGACGTCGATCACCAGCAACAGCGATTTCGCCGGATCGATAAGCACGCGCGCCTCCACAACATAGGAATACGGCGAATAGTACCCGTTACTTGCGTCGCGGCCCCGGCGCTGCGCCGGAGGTGACTTCGCGCATGATGCGCCAGCTCGCGTCCAGCCCTGCACGCAGGCTCACACCGTCGTCGGCCAGTATGCGCACGAAGACGCCCAGGTCATGCGGCAAGAAGGAAATCCCGGCGAAAACGCCACTCATCTGGTCGAGCCGCTGCCTCAGGGCCTCGATGAGAGGAAGCCGCTCCTTGGGTGCGATGAAGAACAAGCTCGCGTGCGCCACGTTTGCCGGCATGATTCCGGGTCGAGCCGCGCTGACGGTGGCCCCCGAGATGGCGAAGCGATCGAGCGCGAGCACCCGGCCGTGCGCGTCGCAAATCCTCACTTCACTGCGCAGCCAGTCGAACGGCCGGCGCTCACCCGACGGATCGTGGCTGAGAAACGCATCGCATAGGATCGCCCGTGCCGAGGCAGCCAAGCGCAACTCCACGAGCGTTTCGAGTTTGGCCTGGGGGAGCATGATGAGCGGGTCCGGCATGTACTCGAACAAGCAATCCGGTTCGAGCCCAAGCGTGATGTGCTGCCGGGCATGGTCGTCCGGCATGCCATGAACAATGGTCGAGGCCGATGTGGTGAAATGGACAGCGCTGCCCGACAGGGCCTCGAGTTCGAGGCGCAAACGGTCGTGCTGAAACAGGCCGCCTGCGCAGGACTGAACATACACGGTGGCCATGCCGGCCGGATCGCCTCCGACGTAGAACGGCCGGCACAGGTGGAGCGGATAGGGCGTGAACTGGCGGGAGAGAAAAGTCCTGCCGTCACCATCGCGCTCGAAGCGCAGCCGCGCCGGCAAGGACAGCGGCATCGCCTCGCCGTCAGGGGCCAGCGCCTTCAGCGCTTCGTCGGTGAGGCGATCACCGGTCAAACAGCACCTCGTGGGCAATCGTGTCGACGACGGCGTCGACACCCTCGCCGGTGGCGCAATTGGTCAACAAGATCGGTCTACCGCCTCTCACCTGTTTCGCTTCGTCGAGCATGCGCTTCAGGTCCACCCTGACATACGGGGCGAGGTCGACCTTGTTGATTACCAGCAAGTCGCACTGCAATACACCGAGCCCGCGCTTGCGGGGAATGTCGTCTCCACCAGCGACGTCGATCACGAACAGCCAGTAGTCCACCAAGTCGAGCGAGAAGGAGGACGCCAAATTGTCGCCGCCGCTCTCGATCAGAATCAGATCCAAGGGCGCGAAGCGCTGCTCGAGCCATTCGGCGGCTTGCAGGTTAAGAGTGGGATCCTCGCGTATGGCAGTGTGCGGACAGGCCCCGGTCTACACCGCCATGACCCGCTCCGGCGCGATCGAGCCGGTGCGCTTGATGCGCTCGGCGTCCTCTTTGGTCACCAGGTCATTGGTAATGACCGCCGTCTCGGTGCCGCGCCGCAGGAAGCGCGGGATGATCTGTTCGAGCAGCGCTGTCTTGCCCGACCCCACCGGGCCGCCGATGCCCACGCGTGCCGGACCCGGATGCGGCAGCGCGCCGATCGGTTCTCGGGAAATTGCGATACTCACCTAGGTAGTGTCCTGAAAGGATTATCCAGATGCGGTCTTCCGCCTTATACTCCTTAACGCAGCATGTAGCGCTGCGCTAAGGGCAACTCGCGTGCCGGATCGCACGTCACCAGCTTGCCGTCGATGAATACCTCGAAGGTCTGCGCGTTCACCGTGATCGCTGGGCACGCGTCATTGTGCAGCATGTGCTGCTTGTTGAGCTTGCGCGTACCGCGACCCGCCAGGCAGGCCTTGCGCAGTCCCAGACGCTCCTGCACGTTGTGATCGACCGCGAGCTGATTTACGAAGTTAACCGCCAGCGCCTGTTTGGCGACGCCGAAAGCTCCCCACTGCGGGCGCATCAGTATGGGTTCACAAGTCATCAAACTCGCGGCGCTGTCGCCCATTGCCGACCACACGATGAAGCCGCCCTTGACCACCAGCTCCGGCTTCACGCCGAAGAACGCGGGCCGCCACAGCACGACGTCGGCGAGCTTGCCTTTCTCCAGTGAGCCGACGTGGCTCTCGATGCCGAAGGTGCGCGCCGCGTTGATGGTGTACTTGGCGATGAAACGCTTGATGCGCTCGTTGTCGCCCAGCTTGGTGGTCTCGCTCGCCAGACGGCCGCGTTGATCTTTCATCTTGCTCGCGAGCTGCCAAGTGCGGCAAATGACTTCGTTGATGCGTCCCATGCCCTGACTGTCCGAGCCGAGCATGGAAATAGCTCCGATGTCGTGCAACACGTCTTCTGCGGCAATAGTCTGCGCGCGGATGCGGCTCTCGGCGAACGCGACATCCTCGGGTACCGCGGGATTCAAGTGATGACACACCATGATCATGTCCAGGTGCTCATCGAAGGTATTCACTGTGTACGGATTGGTCGGATTGGTCGACGACGGCAGGCAATTCATCTGCCCCGCCACGGCAATGATGTCCGGCGCGTGACCGCCGCCCGCGCCTTCCGTGTGATACATGTGTATGGTGCGGCCGTTGATCGCCGCGAGCGTATCTTCTAGAAAGCCGCTTTCGTTAAGCGTGTCGGTGTGCAGCTGCACTTGGAAGTCCAGCTCGTCGGCCACCGTGAGACAAGTATCGATGGCCGCGGGCATGGCACCCCAATCCTCGTGGATCTTGAGTCCAAGGCAACCGCCGGCCATCTGATCGATCAAGGAGCGCGGTTTGGAGGAATTGCCGCGCCCGAGAAAGCCGAAGTTGATCGGCCATTGCTCGGATGCTTGCAGCATCTTGCCCACGTTCCACGCGCCGCCGCAATCGATCCCCACCGTAATCGGACCGAGCGAACCGCCCAGCATCGTGGTAATGCCCGAGGCGATCGCATGCTCGCACAGTTGCGCGCTGTCGAAGTGCACGTGCACGTCGATGCCGCCGGGCGTGGCGATCAAGCCCTCGGCATCGCGCACGGTGGTAGCGGCGCCGCAGATGAGCTCCGGATGCACTCCGTCCATCACCGCCGGGTTGCCCGCCTTGCCGATCGCGACGATCTTTCCGTCCTTAATGCCGATGTCGCCCTTGACGATGCCGAGCACCGGATCGATCACGACCGCGTTGCTGATCAGCATATCGAGGGCGCCCATCGCGCTGTCGAAACCGGCGGTCAGCCCGAGGCCATCGCGCAAGGTCTTGCCGCCACCGTGCAGGCATTCATCTCCCGGGACGGCAAAGTCGTGCTCGATCTCTGCCAGCAGAGAAGTGTCACCCAGCCGCACGGCGTCCCCCTTCGTCGGTCCATACATGGCCGCATACTCTTTGCGCGTCATCGTTGCCATGGTGTCATGCTCCTTTGAAACCGCGCGTCTTCGCCGTGCGCATCGCCTGCTCACGGCGCTCCGCGCTGCGCGTGGCGCCGTTGGTGAGCGAGTTCAAGCCGTAGACTTCCCCCGTGCCGCCGAATTCGACCAAGGTCACCTCTTTGCTCTCGCCCGGCTCGAATCGCACGGCCGTCCCGGCTGGAATGTCCAGGTGCATACCGAAGGATTTCTCGCGGTCGAACTGCAGGGCGCGATTCACTTCGAAAAAATGATAGTGGCTGCCCACCTGGATCGGCCGATCGCCGGTGTTGAGCGCCTTGAGCTTGTGCTTGCGTCGCCCCGCGTTCAACTCGATGTCTTCGTCCGGCGTGATGATCTCGCCCGGACGCACATCGGCCTTCCGCGCCGATTTCTTCTTGCCGCCGCGAATCGGCTCGTGCACGGTCACGAGTTTGGTGCCGTCGGGAAAGGTACACTCCACTTGGATGACCGGCATCATGTCGGCAACACCCGGCATCACATCATCGCTGGAGAGCAAGGTCGAACCAAAGCCGATCAACTCGGCCACCGAGCGCCCCTCGCGCGCGCCTTCCAAAATCTCGTCACAGATGTAGGCGATCGCCTCGGGGTGATTGAGCTTGAGGCCTTTTTGCTTGTGCTTGCGAGCGAGCTCGGCGGCGGTGTAGATGGTCAGTCGCTCGAGTTCCGTGGGAGTGAGAAGCATCCGGATCTCCGAATACGGTTGGGGGATTGGGTAACGGGTTTTTCAGTTAACGAACAAACGTGAATGTTGCGTCTCGTGCTGCATCATCGCGATATCGGCTGCCGGGACGAATGCGCTCAGCGCTTGCGGCGGTGGGTGCGCGAGTACGCGCTGCAGCACCTCACCCGCTCGGCGCAAGATGCGCTGCGCATCCAGATGCCCCAGCACACCGAGGCGCACAGCCGCGCCGAGTACGCCGACACAGAGGCCATGGGCGGAGGCGATCGCCGCGTGAATCGGATCCAGACCGGCACCACGCCACACGAGCGCTTGCACCACGGCCAAGTGCCCGTAGGCTGCGCTGCTACGCACGCGCTGGCGATATGTCGCGGCAAGCGGCGTATCGAGTTCGGCATGCACGCGCAGCAGCGCGCCGCCCGCACGGCGCGAGCCCTCGCGCGCCGAACGCGCCAAGGCGAGCGCTTCTAGCTCGGCGTCTATCTCGGCGAGGGCATCCAGATCGGGAATCGCATGAAACGCCCGCTCAAGCGCAGGCCGGTCGCACGTGGCCCAGCGCTGCTCCAATTGTCCGATCAGGAACGACTCCACCTGTGGCGCGCCGGTGACCATGCCGCGCGCGTGTAGGGTCTCGAGTCCCCACGAAAACGCGACCCCGGCACTGGGGAAGAAGCTGTCGGCGTGCTGAAGTAGGCGTAGGGACAACAGCGTGTCAGGCGTCGACATGGATGATCCTACCGTGCTGCAAGAGGTGCGCCAACCGCTCGAGGTAGTGTGATTGCGGCCCCTCCAGAGCGA
The DNA here is from genome assembly GCA_964539965.1 of uncultured Burkholderiales bacterium. GTDB lineage: Bacteria > Pseudomonadota > Gammaproteobacteria > Burkholderiales > JALYOK01 > CAZILI01. Next base: position 9,669 of record CAZILI010000048.1, read on the forward strand.
TGCGCAGCGCATCACCGTCGAACTGGACTTTCCAATGCATATTGCCGGCGAAGTATCCGAGTTCCAGCCCGGCGGCCGCATCGGCCACGCGCAGGGTCAGCCATTGCTGGCCCGCCATGCGCACGACGATCGCTCTATCTTCTTCCAACAACAGCACCGCCCCGTTGCTGAGGGACTCGGAGCGCGCAAGCGCGATCGCGAGCGAGGTCCCGCGATCGGTCATCGCCCGCAGTCGATGGCGCTGAGTGGCTTGCTGATCGAGCACGGCGAATTCGACCTTTCCGGCGTGCTCTAGCCGATGCAGCTTTGCTGCGAAAGCTTCATCCAGCGCGTTACCCAGGATTCGAGTTACGGTTAGCACGGGGTCGAGTCAAATAGCGCACAAGACCATCTGTCATGCGTGCGGCGAGCGTAGGTCGGCGCCCGACAGGCAAGCATCTGCGGCCCCGCCGACCATTCGCAGTCGGCGGGGAGCAAATGCCTCATAGCAGGCTAGCGATGCGCGGCGTCTTTTTCGTTGGGGATGCCCGGGATAGGCGCCTCGGAGGTACCTACCGTCTTGCGCGTGATCGCCTCCACCGCCTCTCTGGTGCCTTCCGGGTCGGTGATCCATTTCTTGTAGAAGTCGTATGGACACGCCGCCACGCCCTGCGCGCCCTCACGCGAATTGATCTTGCCGGTGTAGCCTCGATGCAGCAGCTTGAACAAGTGGTTCTCGCTTTGCATATTCTTGCGCGCATCGCGGATCAGCGCCTTGGACAAGGCCGCGTATTGCACCCCCATGTCCTCTTCCCCGCATTCGCCCAAGGTCCGACCGTCAAAGCCGATGATCGCCGAGTGTCCAAAGTACGAATACACCCCATCGAAGCCCGACGCGTTGGCCACCGCCACGTAGGTGTTGTTAGCCCACGCCATCGCCTTGGCCATGATGATCTGCTGCTCCTTCGCGGGATACATGTATCCCTGACAGCGCACGATCAGCTCCGCGCCTCGCATGGCGCAATCGCGCCAGATCTCGGGGTAGTTTCCGTCGTCGCATATGATGAGGCTGATCTTCAGACCCTTCGGCCCTTCGGAGACGTAGGTGCAGTTGCCCGGATACCACCCTTCGATGGGCACCCACGGCATGATCTTGCGGTACTTCTGCACCACTTCCCCTTTGTTGTTCATCAAGATCAACGTGTTGTACGGCGCCTTGTTCGGGTGCTCCTCGTGCCGCTCTCCGGTCAACGAAAACACGCCCCACACATTGGCACGCTTGCACGCCGCAGCGAATATCTCCGTCTCCTCCCCAGGCACCGAAGAGGCCGTCTCGTACATCTCCTTGCTGTCGTACATGATCCCGTGGGTGGAATACTCCGGAAAGATGACCAAGTCCATGCCCGGCAACCCTACCTTCATCCCCTCGAGCATCTCGCCGATCTTGCGCGCATTGTCTAGCACCTCCTTCTTGGTGTGCAGCCGCGGCATCTTGTAATTCACCACCGCCACCCCTACGCAGTCGTTACTGCTCGAAATGTCTCCATGTAACATCGTGGTTCTCCTCTACGTAAAAGCAGGTTTTGCCTGCGCCAAAGTTCAGACCGTAAGGTACGAGTGAATCTTCTTGGTGTCGACGGATTCTTTCGGTCCTTGGTACACGAACTCTCCTTTCTCGATGATCAGGAAGCGGTCGGCGATCTCCATGGTGAAGCTCAGCACTTGCTCCGACACGACGATGGAAAAACGCCTTTCCGCCTTCAACTTGTTCAACGCCTTGGCGATATCTTTGATAATGGACGGCTGCAGACCTTCGGTCGGCTCGTCCAGCAGCAGCACTTTGGGATTGCTCACCAAGGCTCGCGCAATGACCAGTTGTTGTTGCTGACCACCCGACAGGTTACCCCCTTTTCGATTGCGCATCTCGCGCAACACCGGAAACGTGCCGTAGATGTACTGTGGAATGTCCTCTTTGGGCGTGGCTTCCATACCGGCGCGGATGTTCTCTTCCACCGTGAGATAAGGAAACACCATGCGGCCTTGCGGCACGTAGCCCATACCGCGCGCCACGCGCTCGAAGCTCTTCGCCGCAACCAATTCGCTATTGTTGACTACGACACTCCCGCTCTTCGCGGGATGGATGCCGATCAGCGACTTGAGCAAGGTGGTCTTGCCCATTCCGTTGCGTCCCATGATGGCGACCGTCTCGCCTTCGCCCACTTCGAAGCTCACGTTGCGGATGACGTGGCTCTCGCCGTAGTAGGCATTGAGATTGGTGACTTTGAGCACGGCTATAACCCCAAGTAGACCTCGACCACCTTGGCGTCGTTCTGCACTTGGTCCATGCTGCCTTCGCTCAAGACCTTGCCTTGATGCAACACCGTCACCCGATGCGCGATCTTGCGCACGAACTCCATGTCGTGCTCGATCAAGATGATCGACCGTCCTTTGGATATCCGATTGAGCAATTCGGCGGTCAGTTCACGCTCGCGCGGGCTCATGCCGGCGACCGGTTCATCGAGCAATAGCAACTCCGGATCCTGCATCAACAGCATTCCGATCTCCAGCCATTGCTTCTGACCGTGAGATAGCGTGCCGGCTTTGGTCTCGAGATGCTCTTTGAGATAGATCTGCTCGGCGACGGAGCGAATTCGCTCAGTCAGTTCGTTGGTACGCTTGAAAAACAGCGAACCGACCACGCCTCGGTGCTTGGGATAGGAAATCTCCAGATTCTCGAATACCGTCAAATCTTCGTATACCGAGGGCGTCTGAAATTTGCGGCCCACACCGAGCCGAGTGATGTTGTACTCCCTGACCGCGGTCAGCTCCTGGCCCTTGAACTTTATGGCGCCGGAGGACGGCTTGGTCTTACCGCAGATCATGTCCAACAGGGTAGTCTTGCCCGCGCCGTTGGGGCCGATCACGCACCTCAGCTCGTCTTTCTCGACGAACAGGCTCAGATTGTCGACTGCCTTGAAGCCGTCGAACGATACACTCAAGTCGGAAACCGACAAGATCTCGGTGCTCATCGCGTCTCTGCCTCGAGCTTCTTGCCCACCGGCGCGGCGGCCGGCCTGCCGTTGCCGATTCGAAGCCGCAGCTTGTCGATGAGGCTCGCCAGCCCGCCGGGTAAGAAGATGACGACCAACATGAAAAGGGCACCGATGAAATACAGCCAATACGTCACGAAATTCTCGGAGAAGAAAGTCTTCGCATAGCTCACCAGCAGGGTGCCGTATACCGCGCCGATGAGCGACAATCGACCGCCGACGGCCGCGTAAATCACCATCTCGATCGAGGGAACGATGCCGACGAGCGAAGGCGAAGCCAGCCCGACCTGGATGGTGAACAGTGCGCCGCCGACCGAAGAAAACAGCGCAGCGACCGCGAAGATAAACGCCTTGAACATGGCAGGGTCATAGCCGGAGAAACGCACGCGATCCTCGCGGTCGCGGATCGCTACCAGGATCTTGCCCAGGCGGCTGCCGAGGATCAAGCGGCCAACCATCACGCTGACAAGTAGCAAGATCGCGGTCACGAAGTACATCACCAGCTTCGCCCGGTCTTGATCCAAGTCCAAGCCCATGAACGTCTTGAAATCGGTGATGCCGTTGACTCCGCCCGTGTAGCCTTGCTGCCCGATGATCACGATCGCCATGATGCCGGACAGCGCTAGGGTAATGATGGAGAAGTACACCGCTCCCACGCGCTTGCGGAAGTTCGCGTAGGCGAGCACGAATGCGAGCAGAGGCGGCAAAATCAGGATCGCAGGCAGGGTAACCCAAATATGGTGAAACGGCTCCCACCACCAGGGGAGCTTCTCTACGCTATTCCATGACATGAAGTCCGGCAGCCCGGCCTGACCGAAGAACGCCGATAGGGCCGTGCCGGACGACGAGTCGGCATTCGCCGCAGCCTCGAGCTTCAAGAACATCGCCATCATGTAGCTGCCGAGGCCGAAAAACACGCCTTGTCCCAGGCTCAATATGCCTCCATAGCCCCAGATCAGCACGATCCCAACAGCGCAAAAGGCAAGCGACAGATACTTCGCCGCCAAGCCGAGCCGAAACGTGTGCAGCGCCAGCGGGAGGAACACCAACAGCAGCACGGCCAGGAGCAAGATCGCATAGCGATCGATTACACCCCAAACACCGCCATTCGACTTGCCGCCCATCAACGTCGCACCTTGGTGGCGAATAGGCCATTGGGCCGGAAGTACAGTACCACGATCACGAGCAAGAGGATGCTCGCGCGCGCCATCGAACCGCTCATGAAGTACTCGAACCAGGATTGCATCTGGCCGATGACGAAAGCCGATGCGATCGTTCCGATGAGGCTTTCGACACCGCCGAAAACCACGACGATAAACGTATCCACGATGTAAGACTGACCCGTGACCGGCCCC
>CAZILI010000048.1:14062-14640 GCA_964539965.1 uncultured Burkholderiales bacterium
CTCAGCGCCCTGTTGCTGGTTTTTGTAGAAGTGGTGAAGGAACTGCCCGCGATTCCCGCCAAGCCGCAGCCCAGCGCGAAGGTAAACGCGTCGACCCGCAAGGTGTTGATGCCGACTGCTCCACTGATAGCGCGGTTTTGCGTGACGGCCCGGATCCGTAGGCCCCAGCGCGTCTTGAACAGAAGCAGGTACACGGCCGCCGAGGTCACGATCGCCAAACCGATAATGAAGATGCGGCTCAAGGGGAACGAGACGGTCTCCGTCATCTGCCAGGTACCCTGCAGCCACGAGACGGTCGGCACTTCGACTTCCTTGGGATTGATGAACTGGCGGTAGATCTGTTGCAGAATCAAGCTCAACCCCCAAGTGGCGAGCATGGTATCCAGCGGCCGCTGATACAGAAATCGGATCAGTCCGCGCTCGAGCAAATAGCCAAACGCGAAGGTGACACAAAAGGCGAGCACGATTCCGACCAGGAAGTACACGCCCATCAGATTGGGAAAATAGGTCTCGAACAGGATCGCCGTGCCATAGGTGGTATACGCCCCCATGGCCATCAACTCACCGTGCGCCATGTT
>CAZILI010000049.1:0-2502 GCA_964539965.1 uncultured Burkholderiales bacterium
CGCTTTCGTGCGCGACGTCGTAAATCACCGGCAGCAATGGATACACGATGTGGCGACGGCTTTGGCATGGATGTCCGAGCGCACGCCCGGTCACATGTTTCTTTGGGGTGCGCGTCTTGGTGCAACACTCGCGTTGGACTACATCAGCACACAGTCTTGTGAGTGTGCCGGGCTCATTCTTTGGCAGCCGGTAGTGAACGGCAGAACGTTTCTCACGCAGTTTCTGCGACTCAAGTTGGCTCGCGAGGTTGTAGCCAGTGGGTCCAAGAGGATCACAGTTGACGATCTGAGGGAATCTCTAAACAAAGGGTTCCCTGTCGAAGTGGCCGGCTACACGCTTGACCCGGGGCTGGCTCGGTCGATTGATTCGCTGAGGATAGAGGAGCTTACCCCCGCGAAGACGCCCGTGAGATGGTTTGAGGTCGGACCAGAGCCTTTGCCACACGCCGGGCCATCGGCAAGGATCGCGGATCTATGGCAGAGCATGGGGATCGACCTCAGGATCGAATGGGTAGAAGGGCAGCAGTTCTGGGCAACGCAAGAGATCGCGGAGTGCCCTCAGCTTGTCGAGGCCAGTTCGGTGTCCGCACGGGGGTTCTTGTGACCTACACGGAGCGCGCTGTCGTGTTCGGCTGTGCCTTAGAGACTCTTGTTGGCGTGCTCACTCTACCTCAGCGGCCCCTCTCTCGGGGTGTGCTGGTCTTGGTTGGTGGTCCCCAATATCGGGTGGGCAGCCATCGGCAGTTCACTCTGCTGGGCCGAGCACTGGCGAGCCAAGGCTGGCCGGTGTTCCGTTTCGACTATCGAGGGATGGGTGACGGCACTGGGGAAGCGCGCTCGTTTGAAAACGTCGGCGAAGACGTCCACGCCGCGGTGGACTGTTTTCTGGGCCAGGTACCCGAAGTCGAGGAGGTCGTAATCTGGGGACTTTGCGATGCGGCATCCGCTGCCCTGTTTTACGCCCACACAGATAGGCGGATCACCGGACTTGCGCTACTCAACCCATGGGTTCGCACGCCTGAGGGGCAGGCGAGAGCATACGTGAGGCACTATTACGCCGCGCGCCTGTTCCAGCCTGAGTTCTGGAAGAGCGTCATCAGTGGCCGCGTAAGTGTGAAAGCCTCGGTGCTTTCTTTTGTTGCCATAGCCAGAGCGGCATTGCGCATGTCAAAGCCCCAGGAGGCTACTAACCAGGACGGCGGCCACTCACTTCCTGATCGGATGCTGCGCTCCCTGACGCGCTTTACCGGGCGCGTATTGCTCATTCTGTCGGGCGATGATCTGACAGCGCGAGAGTTCCAGGATACGGTGCGAGCTTCCCCGCGCTGGCAACGTGCGCTTCAGACAGCCCGCGTGTCTCGCCACGGACTTCCCGACGCGAATCACACCTTTGCGGCCCATCTGTGGCGTGAGGAGGTTGAGATGGTTACGTGCTCCTGGCTTGGATCGTGGTGAAACGCGTTCTGATCATCGCCTACCACTTCCCCCCGCTGCACGGCTCCAGCGGCATACAGCGTACTCTCAAGTTTGTTCGATATTTGCCGGAGTATGGCTGGGATCCGATCGTGCTTACCGCTCATCCAAGAGCCTATGCGGAGGTGAGTCAAGGTCAGATGAAGGATGTGCCACCGGAGACCATCGTGGCACGGGCATTCGCTTTGGACTCGGGAAGGCATCTGGCGATAAGCGGCCGATTTCCGAGGGCGCTGGCGCTGCCGGACCGATGGGCAAGCTGGTGGTTTGGAGGGATCGCGTCCGGGGTTCGCCTGTTGCGTACCCATCGTCCCAGAGCGATACTAAGCACCTATCCAATTGCCACGGCGCATCTGATCGGCCTTACTCTTAGTCGCATTTCCCGGCTACCGTGGCTCGCGGATTTTCGCGATCCGATGACCGATGACGACTATCCTCCGGATCCCTTGCAACGCCGCGTGCATGAATGGCTTGAGCGAAAAGTATTTCGTTTCTGTGCGCGAGCAATAGTTACGACTCCAGGGACTCAGCGCATGTACCAAGAGAAGTATTCACGGCTTGAGGCTGGCAAGATCATCGAGATTCAGAACGGTTTCGACGAAGAGAACTTCCAAGCGGCGTCCTTGCGTCAAGCGGCGGCTTCGCCGCGCCGCTTCACTACGCTACTACACAGCGGGATCATGTATCCCTCGGAGCGGGATCCGACGACGTTTTTTGCGGCACTCGGCCGCCTGCTGCGCAGCAATAGTATCAATCCGACGACGTTGCGAGTCATATTCCGTGCTTCGGGTCACGATCGGCACTTGAGTGGTCTAATCTCGAAGGCGGGCGTCGACGCGATCGTGACGCTGGCCCCGCCGATTTCTTATGAGGCCGCACTTTCCGAAATGCTCGACGTTGACGGGCTACTGATCTTCCAGGCGACCAACTGTAATCTACAAATCCCGGCGAAGCTCTACGAGTATTTTAGGGCGCGGCGCCCCATCCTTGCCATCACGGATCCCGCAGGTGATACCGCCAAGACCATGC
>CAZILI010000049.1:2512-14454 GCA_964539965.1 uncultured Burkholderiales bacterium
CTGGATTCGATACGATTGTGAGGATCGATGACGAGCATGACATCGCGCAAGGCCTCTTGCGTTTCATTCTGGCGGTTCAAAACAAGAGTGCGCCAATACTCGGCGACGCTGCGGTCGTGCGCTATTCGCGGAAAGCGCGAACTGGAGAACTCGCTCGCACGCTCGATGCCGTCGTGTGAAGAAACGGAAGAGTATTATGAAGAACATGAGACTGTGGCTAAGCTTGGTTGCGCTCTTACTGTCGACGGGGTGGTCGGCCGCCGTGGCAGCCGAAATGGACTGCGGCCCAATTGCGAAGCCGGGAGGTTTCGGGCCTTTTGACTATCGCGATCCTGCTAACCGAACCAAGAACCTACCGTTGGTCGAAGCCTATCACTTCACGCCAAAGGTGGAGAACTTGGTTGGGGGCGAGTCGGGTAACTCGATCGGAAGCGATCTCAGCTACACGCTGCACGCGTTTCCCAACCATCATCGCGCGCTCAACGCTTTGATTCGGTTTTCGCAAAGGCAAAAATCAAACCATCCGGCGGGGTCGAAATACTCGGTTGAGTGTTGGTTCGATCGAGCTATTCGGTTTAAGGATAACGATGGAACCGTGCGCATGCTGTTCGGAAACTACCTTACTCAACGGGCTAAGTATGACGAGGCCATGATCCAATATCAGGAAGCAGAAAGGCTACTGCCTGATAGCCCAAACGTCGCGTACAATTTTGGGCTGCTGCATTTTGAACGGAAGGACTATGACAAGGCCCTGCAGTATGCAAAGAAAGCCTATGCGAAAGGATTTCCGCTCGACGGATTGCGAAACAAGCTGATACGAGTGGGCAAATGGAACTAGGCTGCAACGTGCTAGAAGACACCCGCCTTGAATAGGTCGTGAATATTGAGAGCGCCGACGAGCCTATCGTCCGGCTGCACTACAAGTAAGGCGGTTATTTTTTCCGATTCCATTTTGCGCACGGCTTCGACCGCGAGCCGATCAGGTGCAATCGTCCGCGGCGTTCTTGTCATCACATCCACTACTTTTGCCTGATGAAGGTCCCTCAGCGTAGCTAGCGCCCGGCGAAGGTCGCCATCGGTGAAGACCCCTATGAGTCTCTGATCATTGTCCACTACGGCGGTCATTCCCAGCCCTTTTCGACTCATTTCTACGACGGTTTCGCTCAGAGAAGAGCCCTCGGCAACCCACGGTATCGCCTCGCCTTCATGCATCACATCCCGGACTCGCACGAAGCGCTGGCCTAGTGCTCCGGCGGGGTGAGAGTCTGCGAAATCCTCTGCAGAAAAGCCCCGGGCGTCGAGCAGGGCAAGCGCGAGCGCATCGCCCAACGCCAGCGCGGCAGTCGTACTTGCCGTTGGGGCCAAGCCCAGCGGGCAGGCCTCTTTTTCTACTCCTGAGTCCAAGTGTGCGTCAGCTTCTCGAGACAACGTGGAATTGCGATCCCCAGTCATTGCAATCAATCTGATGCCTCTTCGCTTCACGAACGGAATAATGTTCAGGAGCTCCTTGCTTTCGCCGGAATTCGAAATGGCCAGGAGGACATCTGCGGACGTGATCATTCCGAGATCTCCGTGACTTGCCTCGGCCGGATGAAGAAAAAGCGCTGGCGTTCCCGTGCTAGCCAACGTCGCTGCGATCTTCCTCGCGATGTGACCCGATTTGCCTATTCCCGAGACAGCGACGCGGCCTTTGCACTCCAGCATGAGGTCAACCGAAGAGAGGAATTCGTGTCCCAAGCGTGTCGAGAGGGCTAGGATGGCGTCCGCTTCAATCCTAAGGACGTTGCGCGCCAGGGATAGAAGGTGACTCTTGTCGTGATCCGGATCGTTGTCGTATCGCATCGTGCATCGAGCCGCAGGCATTTCCCGTGGGGATATCGGTGAGCGCCAATTATCACCGAAACGCGATCTAGGTAATGAGTATTATCTTTAGGATGACGCAAACTTGAAATGGGCCACCTGCTAAACTAGTCTTTTCCGAACAACAAGTTATTGTGAGCAAGGGCAGGACTATGGATCTTCCGGGGATCGGTGTTGCTGGGTCGGCTCCGAGTGCGCAGCCTGACCTCAACCGGTTTGCTGTCCTGTTGGCTGGGGGGAAGGGCACCCGGCTTTGGCCGCTATCCCGCGCCAACATGCCCAAACAGTTGCTTCCGCTCAATGGCCGGGAGACGCTTTTGCAACAGACTGCCCGGCGGGTGCTGCCGGTAGTTGACGCACACCAGGTATACACGGTCACTCATGCCGACTTGCGCTTCGAGGCAACCGGGCAATTGCACACGGTTCACCCGGGCCTGGCGGCGAAGGTCCTGTGCGAGCCCATTGGCCGGAACACCCTTCCGGCCATCGTTTGGGCGACCACAATTATTTCCCGCCTTGACCCAAAGGCTGTGATTGGGGTGTTTTCCTCAGATCATGCCGTTGGAAACGAAGCGGCCTTTCGAGAGGCATGGACCGAGGCAGAGCAAGCGGCCTTGGGCGGCCAAATCGTGCTCTTTGGAATGCGCCCGACGGAGCCGGCAACCGGCTATGGATACATCAAAGCGTTGGCCACGTTGCCCGGGGACGGCCATGCGCGGAAAGTCGACCATTTCACCGAGAAGCCCGATAAGGAGACTGCGGAGAAGTTTCTCGCAAGCGGCGACTACTATTGGAATGGTGGGATGTTTGTCTTCCAAGCTAGTACCCTCCTTCGAGTCGTCCGAGAGCTGCAACCCGAACTACTTGAAGTTGCGATGCAGCTTGCCGAAAGCGAGGCGCCAGTCGCGCCGATGGACATCTACCAACAATTTCCTGATGTCTCCATTGACTACGGCGTTCTAGAGCGCACGAGCAATGTCGCGGTCGTGCCCGTAGACATGCAATGGAACGATCTCGGCAGCTGGGAGGCAATCTACCAGCAGCGTGACAAGGACGCCTCGGGAAATCTGATACAGGGGGACGTAATTGCGGAGGGTAGCGAGGACAGCCTACTGTGGAGCGAGCACGGCGTGGTTGCCGCACTTGGCGTAAAGTCGCTAGCGGTTGTACAGACGCGTGATGCAACGCTCATTTGTCCCAGGACGCAAGTTGGCGACCTGAAACGTCTGGTTTCCAGAATCAAAGCCGAGCGCCTAAGCCTTACCGAGACGCACCTCACCGTGACGCGGCCATGGGGAAGTTACACTGTCCTGGAGGAAGGTCCAGGATACAAGATAAAGCGCATCACCGTTAACCCGGGCGCAAAACTGTCGATGCAACTGCACTATCATCGCTCGGAGCACTGGGTAGTCGTCGCTGGTACGGCTCACATAATGAACGGCGAGCAAGATATCTATCTCGAGGAAAACGAGTCGACTTACATTCCGAAGACGCACGTGCATCGGCTGGGAAATCCGGGAAAGATTCCACTGCAGATTATCGAGATCCAAAGCGGTGCATACCTGGAGGAAGATGATATCGTTCGCTTTAGCGACGACTATGGGCGCGGTTAGCATGGGTTGTAGTTTGACGGGGGCGAGTTCGCGCTTCCGTAACGCTCGTCCTCGACTAGACTTCCCACTCTATCTAGACTGCTCCTCGATTCGAAGGGTCGACGAAAACATACTGAAAGGAAAGCTCTGATGAGTGTTGTCGCTGTTGTTGGGCTCGGCTACGTTGGTCTTCCTCTCGCTGTGGAGTTCGGCAAGAAGCGCGAGACCATCGGATATGACCTGTCGGCCGAGAAGGTGGCTAATTACCAACGGTTTGTCGATCCGACTGGCGAGGTCTCTACAGCAGATCTGCGAGCTGCGCGCCACCTACGTGTAACCAGCGATCCTGCTCTTCTCTCGCAGGCTGATTACATTATCGTTGCTGTGCCGACACCAGTAGATATCGCTCATCAGCCCGATTTCGGGCCACTAATAGGTGCCAGCACAACGGTAGGACGCCACCTGAAACAGGGAGCGATAGTTGTATACGAGTCAACTGTGTATCCGGGGGCCACCGAGGAGGTGTGTATTCCGGTTTTGGAACAGAACTCCAGCAAGGTGTGGAGGCGCGACTTTCACGTCGGCTACTCGCCGGAACGGATCAATCCGGGGGACAAGGAGCACACGCTTACCAAGATCTTGAAGGTCGTTTCGGGTGACGACGCAGACACGTTGCAGCGAGTCGCTGCCCTTTACGAGAGTGTTGTCACTGCCGGTGTGTATCAGGCATCGAGCATCAAGGTGGCCGAGGCCGCAAAGGTGATCGAAAACACGCAGCGCGATCTGAACATCGCACTTATGAACGAGCTTGCAATTGTGTTTGATCGAATAGGAATCGACACCACCGAGGTGCTGAAGGCGGCCGGTACGAAGTGGAACTTCCTGCCGTTTCGACCCGGTTTAGTGGGTGGCCATTGTATTGGCGTGGATCCGTACTACCTAACCCACAAGGCCGAAATGCTAGGTTATCACCCGGAGGTCATACTCGCCGGCCGCCGCATCAACGACAGCATGGGCAAGTTCATTGCCGAACAGACAGTGAAGCACATGATTCACGCTGGTTCTCACATCAAAGGTTCCAAAGTTAACGTCCTGGGGCTTACCTTCAAAGAAAACTGCCCAGACTTACGCAACTCGAAAGTGATCGATGTAATTCGAGAACTTGAGTCGTTCGGCTGCGCAGTCGAAGTCCACGATCCGGTTGCTGACCCGGGCGAAGCCGAGCATGAGTACGGTGTCGCGCTGCGCAAATGGGAAGAGCTGCCGCAAGCGGACGCACTAGTCGTCGCAGTTTCGCACAAGGAGCTCGTGGCCAAATCCGCGCGCGAACTTGCAGGAAAGGTTGCGCAAGGAGGCTGTGTCATAGACGTGAAGTCGCAGTTGGACCTCAATGCATTGAAAGAGATGGGATTCAGCGTTTGGCGCCTGTAGCGTTCCTAGAGGCACGAACATGAGCGCGATCGAGAGCGTCAAGACCGCCTTACGGTCTGGGCCGAGGCGTTGGCTTGTCACCGGGGTCGCGGGATTCATCGGATCCAATCTCCTTGAGGCCTTGCTGCGATTGGGGCAACGAGTCGTCGGTCTCGACAACTTCGCCACCGGCCGTCGAAACAATCTGTCGGAGGTTCGGCGAGCCGTCGGTGAAAGGGCGTGGGGAGGCTTCTCCTTCATTGAGGGGGATATCTGTAACCCGAAGGATTGCCAAAGTGCCTGCGAGAGCGCGGACTACGTGCTGCACCATGCTGCCCTCGGGTCTGTGCCCCGCTCGATAACAGACCCTGTCGCGACCAACCACGCAAACGTAACCGGCTTCTTGAATCTACTGGTGGCTGCCCGTGATGCACGCGTCAAGCGATTCGTCTACGCGGCATCAAGTTCCACCTATGGTGACCATCCTCGACTGCCGAAAATCGAAGCGGAGATCGGGCGACCCTTGTCTCCGTATGCGGTAACGAAATACGTCAACGAACTCTACGCCGATGTGTTCGCCCGATGCTATGGCGTTGAGACCATCGGGCTCAGATACTTCAATATCTTTGGCCCACGCCAGGATCCGGAAGGCGCCTACGCCGCGGTCATTCCAAGATGGATCGCCGCGATGATCGGTGGTCGAGAGGTCGAGATCTTCGGCGACGGGGATACGAGCCGAGATTTCTGCTATGTGGAAAACGCGATTCAGGCAAATTTACTAGCGGCTACGAGCGTCGACGGTAGCGCAATTAACGAAGTCTACAACGTCGCTGTGCATGAGAGAACGACGCTCAATGAGCTGTTCGGAATGACGCGCGCACTACTTGCCGAGCGGTTTCCGCATCTCGAATCGATTCAGCCCACATATCGCGAGTTCCGTCCCGGCGACGTACGACACTCTATGGCCGACATCTCCAAGGCGAACAAGCTTCTGCGCTATTCTCCCACCCATCGTCTTATCGACGGTTTGCGTGAAGCAATGCATTGGTACATCCGCGACCTTACCGTGCGTTGATCGGTAGAAATTGCCGCGTGGACGGGAGACAAAGTTTTACGGTTGAGCGCTTGCCGTTCCCCCGGGGTATCCCATAGTAAAGCCTGCCCCGATCGAAAAAACGGCACGCTGACGTATCCTCCCGCAAAACCGTGGGGCCGGTCAGGATAGGCGTGCCGTCCTCCCCTCCCTCTAGATGTCGAACACCCTTTCGTTGCTTCGTTGTCGCGATGGCGCGCCCGGCGGGAATCGAACCCACGACCCTTGGCTTCGGAGGCCAATACTCTATCCCCTGAGCTACGGGCGCACTGTCGGGAAGCATAACGAATTTCCTGCTCAGCCTCAAACTTAGCTCACACAGGTGCGCTAAGGCCGTTGCTCCCGCCAGGCAAACTTGCACGTATAATCCGCTCCACAATCCAACCGCCAGGGGAGGCCTCGTGGTCGACTACAGCCGAGAAATGACCTCGCGCACGGTTCGTGCTGTGATATGGATAGTCCTCGCCAGTGTCGCGCTGATTCTGGCGATCTATGTTATGGCGCAGCTTGCAGTCGGCTCCCACGCTTCGCGCGCGGTTCGCGAGAGCCCGCTCATGTTGGCTGGCGCAGTGGCCGATCGCCTAAAGCCGGTCGGCGCGGTCAAGGTTGATCCTAACGCCCCGGCCGCGTCCGCCGCAGCACCTGCTCCCGATGCCACCACAGCCTCTGCCCCGGCCGGAGCACCCGCTGCCGCGCCCGCGCCTGCCGTTGCGGCCCCAGCGACCGAGGTCGCGGCCTCCGCTGACGCGGGGAAGAAGATCTTCGATCAAGTTTGCTCTGTTTGCCACAAGGACGGTGTTGCGGGCGCCCCCAAGACGGGTGACAAGGCGGCATGGGAGGCGCGCGTTGGCCAGGGCAAGGAACTACTCTACGAGCACGCGATCAAGGGCAAGGGTGTAATGCCGGCAAAGGGCGGCCGTATGGACGTGCTTGACGCCGACGTCAAAGCGGCCGTGGACTACATGCTCGCTCAATTGAAATGAGGCAGTTCCGCAGTCCGGCCTTGAGCCGCTGGAGCGGTGTCGACCTACGCGATCGGTGATGTCCAAGGTTGCGCGGAGTCGCTGTACCGCCTCCTAGAGAAGTTCTCGTTCAATCAAACGCGGGACCGGCTCTGGTTCGTTGGCGACCTCGTGAACCGGGGACCCGCCTCACTGCAGGTTCTGCGGTTCGTCAAGGGCTTGGGCGAGAGCGCGATTACCGTCCTTGGCAATCACGACTTGCACCTGCTTTGCGTCGCTGCGGGATACACGAAACCGCATCGCCACGACACCCTAGAAGAGATCCTCGCCGCGCCAGATCGCGAGGAACTGCTCGATTGGCTGCGCCGCCTTCCCCTAATGCATTACGAGCGCGGAATCGCCCTCGTGCACGCGGGGCTTCTGCCTGGCTGGCCCATTGCCGACGCATTGAAGCTCGCCGCCGAAGTTCAGGCGGCGCTGCGCGGGCCGGAGTACCGCCTGTTTCTCGCGAAGATGTATGGCAACCTGCCCAGCGCATGGCAGGGCAGCCTAGCGGGTTTCGATCGGCTCCGGGTCATCACCAACGCAATGACACGGCTGCGCGTTTGCACGCTCGCCGGCGACATGGAATTCGATCACAAGGCGGCGCCCGAGGCCGCGCCCCCCGGCTACCTGCCGTGGTATGACATCCCGGATCGGTGCAGCAAGGACACCACTATCGTTTTCGGGCATTGGTCAGCGCTCGGTCTGAAGGTGCGCGACGACTTGTTGGCGCTCGACACGGGCTGCCTTTGGGGGGGTCAGCTGACGGCCGTCCGGCTCGAGGATCGGACAATCTTTCAAGTGGCTTGTGAGGCCTCTGCGGGCACCACGATGGATTGAGATCAGCGCGTGACGCGAGTCGCGCCGCCACCGGATATGACGCGCACGCTGTCGCCGACCGCGAACTTTTCGTCGAGCGCCTGAACCACAACTATCGATTTCCCGCTGTCTAGCTTGACTTCGATCTCGAGGCCCTTCTGCTTGGTCACATTCTGCTCGGTGGCGGCCCCTGCCACCCCGCCCAGCACCGCCCCGACCACGGCCCCGACCGCTGAACCTCTACCCCGTCCTACGGTCGATCCGGCTATACCGCCTACCGCACCGCCCGCAACCGCGCCCACTCCGCTGCGCGAGCCTTCGATGTTCACTTCGCGGATGTTCTCGACGACGCCTCGTCGCACACTTTGTTCGGTGCGCACCTGGTCGCGAGAGTAGTCGCCGCTACCCTGCCCGGGCAGAAGACCGCAGCCCGCCAGTCCCACTACTGCCGATAGCGACAGCGCCAATGTTGCTGCCCTTGTCCTCATCTGAAATTCCTCCTTACCAAATGCTCGAACCGAATGCCGCGCGATAGCGAACAGCGATTTCATCCCGGCTCACGGCGTGATTCTGACCGCCGCGTCGGGCGATCTTGATGGACCCGAGCAACGAAGCGAGGCGACCCGTCGTCTCCCAGTCCCAGCCCTGCTCGATGCCGAACAGCAAACCCGCTCGGTACGCATCGCCACAACCTGTCGGGTCGATCACCGCCTCCGGTTTAACGCAGGGGATTTCGTACAGCCTTCCTCCCGCGTAGACGCGCGATCCCTTGGCGCCCAAGGTAACCACCGCCCCGCGCACTCGCTTTGCCAACGCCTCGATAGTTTGACCGGTCTTTTCCTGCAAGAGTTGCGCTTCGTAGTCATTCAAGGCGAGGTAGCTCGCTTGATCGATAAACGCCGACAGTTCGTCGCCGTTGAACATTGGCAGCCCCTGCCCCGGATCGAACACGAAAGGGATGCCTGATGCGTGGAACTCGCGCGCGTGTTGCAGCATGCCCTCCCTGCCCTCCGGAGCGACGATACCGAGAGATACTTCGCGCGCATCGCCGACGTGATTCAGATGCGACTGACTCATGGCGCCGGGATGAAACGCGGTGATCTGATTGTCGTCGAGGTCGGTCGTAATGAATCCTTGGGCGGTATAAGTCCCGGCGACCTCGCGCACATGCGTGCGCGACAGGCCCAAGCGATCCAATCGCTCGCGATAGGGGCCGTAGTCTTCGCCTACCGTCGCCATAATGAGCGGCTTGCCGCCGAGCAGTTGCAGGGTGTAGGCGATGTTTCCCGCGCATCCGCCGAACTCCCGCCGCATGTCCGGTACCAAGAACGAGATATTCAGAATGTGGATCTTTTCCGGCAGGATATGGTTCTTGAAGCGGTCTTGAAACACCATGATGGTGTCGTACGCCATGGATCCGCAGATCAGAGTGTGCATGCGCCGCGCCGATGAAAGAAAAGGCGCCTATTGTAGCGCTCGGCGCTCCCGCTACCCGGGCGATGCTCGACCAGCTTGCGCTGCGCGCGCTTTGAAGCGAGGCTCTTCGACGAGCGTGTAGAATCCTTGAACTGACCAAATACGTGCCTACAAGACAGGAGAAATGCAGCATGGGAGCAAGACCGAATCTTATCGGCGGGACTTGGGTGGATGGAGTGACCGCCAAGCCCAACCAGAACCCTTCCAACTTGGCCGACGTGATCGCCGATTACACTCGCGCGGATGAGAAGCAAGCCTACACCGCGATCGATGCCGCGGCTGCCGCCTGCACGCAATGGGGCAATTCCACGCCTCAGCAGCGCTCCGACGCGCTCGATTTTGTCGGCAATGAGATCCTTGCCCGCAAGCAAGAGTTGGGCGAGCTGTTGTCGCGCGAAGAAGGCAAGACCCTGCCGGAGGGCGTGGGCGAAGCAACGCGCGCGGGTCACATCTTCAAATTTTTCGCCGGCGAGGCGTTGCGTATCCCGGGCCAGAAGCTGGCGTCCGTGCGCCCAGGACTGGACGTGGAAATCACGCGCGAGCCGGTCGGTGTGGTGGGTATCATCGCGCCGTGGAACTTCCCGATTGCGATCCCGGCATGGAAGATCGCCCCGGCGCTGGCCTACGGCAACTGCGTGGTCTTCAAGCCCGCCGATCTAGTACCCGGCTGCGCCTGGGCGCTCGCCGAGATCCTGAGTCGCTCCGGTCTGCCGGCGGGCGTTTTCAACCTCCTGATGGGCGCGGGCGGCGTGGTCGGTGCAGCGCTTCTCGGCAGCCCCAAAGTCAACGCCATCAGTTTCACCGGTTCGGTCGCGACCGGTCAGAAGGTTCTCGAAACCGCGGCTAAACGCCACGCCAAGGTGCAGCTCGAAATGGGTGGCAAGAATCCGCTGGTCGTCATGGACGACGCTGATCTCAATGTCGCGGTTAATTGTGCTATCCAGGGCGCGTTCTTCTCCACCGGCCAGCGCTGCACCGCGTCGAGCCGTTTGATCGTGCAGCAGGGCGTCCACGACAGGTTCGTCGCCGCCACGGTCGAAAAGCTGAAAACGCTCAAGGTCGACGATGCGCTGAAAAAGGGCACCGACATCGGTCCGGTGGTCGATCAATCCCAGCTCGATCAGGACTTGATGTATATCGATTTGGGGAAGAAGGAGGGCGCCAAGCTGGCGTTCGGCGGGGAGTTGCTGCAGCGAGACACCAAAGGCTACTACCTCGCGCCGACTCTGTTCACCGAAACCAACAACCAAATGCGTATCAGCCGCGAGGAGATCTTCGGCCCGGTGGCGAACGTAATTCGCGTGAAGGATTTCGAAGAAGCCTTGGCGGTCGCCAACGACACGGAGTTCGGCCTATCCTCGGGCATTTGCACCACCTCGCTCAAGTACGCCACCGAGTACAAGCGCAAAGCGCAAGCCGGCATGGTGATGGTGAACGTGCCGACCGCCGGCGTCGACTATCACGTGCCGTTCGGCGGCCGCAAGGGTTCGAGCTTCGGCCCGCGTGAGCAAGGCAGTTACGCCGCCGAGTTCTACACCACCGTCAAAACCGCCTACACGTTCGCCTGATGAGCGCGGCTTCGCGCGAGCTTATTGAAGCCTACTACGCGGCCTTCAATGCCGGCGACATGGCCCGCTTTCTCAACCTGCTGAGCGAAGACGTCGCACACGACATCAATCAGGGCGGACGCGAGGTCGGCAAGGCGGCTTTCTCAGAGTTCATGCGTCGCATGAACCGCTGCTACCGTGAGCAGATCACCGATCTCAACGTTATGACGAGCGCGGACGGGACGCGCGCGGCTGCCGAATTCACCGTGTTGGGTACCTACCTCGTCGCCGACGCTGGGCTGCCGCCTGCGCACGGTCAACGCTATGCGCTGCGCGCCGGCGCGTTCTTCGAGCTCCGCGGCGGCAAAGTGACGCGGGTCACTAACTATTACAACTTGCCGGAATGGCTGCGGCAGGTAAGTAGCTGACCGATGCCCGACGCGCTCCGTATCGAGCGGGTGTCCGGCGACGCGCTGGAAGCCCACCTGCCGGAGCTCGCGCGCCTGCGCATCGAGGTGTTTCGCGAGTTTCCGTACTTGTATGACGGCAGTCTCGAGTACGAGCACAAGTATCTGCGCACCTACCTGGAGGCGCCGGGAAGCGTAGTCGTGCTTGCCTTCGACGGACGAGCCGTCGTCGGCGCTTCCACGGCGCTTCCGCTGGAGCACGAAACCCCCGAGGTCATCGCTCCGTTCGCGGCGCAGGGCTACCAGCCGCGTCGCGTGTTCTACTTCGGCGAGTCGGTGTTGTCCAAGGCATATCGCGGGCGCGGGGTCGGGGTGCGCTTCTTCGAAGAGCGGGAAGCGCACGCGCGAGCGATGGGGCAATTCGACTACACCAGCTTCTGCGCGGTCGAGCGCGCGCGCGAGCATCCGCGCCGCCCGCCCGACTATGTGCCGTTGGACGCTTTTTGGCGGCACCGCGGCTACGAAAAGGTTCCGGCCTTGCGCACGAGCTTCTCTTGGCGCGATCTGGACGAAACCGAAGAGTCGGCGAAGCCCATGGTGTTTTGGCTGAAACGGCTCCTCGCTCAAGCGTGAGCAGCGCTCGGCAGCCACTGCGCGTCGCCGCTGCGCAGTACCCGATCGGATTCCTCGCCAGTTGGGCCCGCTTCGAAGACAAGATTCGCCGCTGGGTGAGC
>CAZILI010000050.1:0-2252 GCA_964539965.1 uncultured Burkholderiales bacterium
TCGCGCCGTAGTCCTTCGAGCGCTGGTCGACGTTCTCGATCAGCAGCGAGATCGGCGTGCCGGTGGTGACGCCCTCGAACACGCCGGACAGAATTTCGACCGTGTCGGATTCCTTGCGCTGCGTGACGTGCCGCGAAGTGCCGGGCTTGCGCCGATCGAGTTCGCGCTGGATGTGCTCGGGCGCCAACTGCATGCCGGGCGGGCAGCCGTCGACCACGCACCCGATCGCAGGTCCGTGGCTCTCGCCGAACGTCGTGACACAAAACAACGTGCCGAGAGTGCTGCCGGACATGCCATTGGCTCGCCAAAAGAAGCGTCGAAGTTTAACATACGCCGCTCTCCACTCTTCCGCTGCGCGCCCTCGAAAATGCAAGACAATCTGCGCCAAGCCGCGCTCGAGTATCACCAGTCGCCCACCCCGGGAAAGATCTCGGTCGCGCCGACCAAGCCGCTTGCCAATCAGCGTGATTTGGCGCTCGCTTATTCACCCGGTGTCGCCGCGGCCTGCGAGGCCATCGTCGACGAGCCGGCTCAGGCGCGCCTGCTCACCTCGCGCGGCAACCTAGTCGGCGTCATCACCAACGGTACTGCGGTGTTGGGGTTGGGTTCGATCGGCCCGCTTGCCGCCAAGCCGGTGATGGAGGGCAAGGGCGTGCTGTTCAAGAAGTTCGCCGGCATCGACGTATTCGATATCGAGATCAACGAGCGCGATCCGGACAAACTGGTCGAGGTGATCGCCGCCTTGGAACCCACCTTCGGCGGCATCAATCTGGAGGACATCAAAGCGCCGGAATGCTTCGAGATCGAGCGCAAGCTTCGCGCGAGGTTGAAGATTCCGGTTTTCCACGACGACCAGCACGGAACGGCCATCATCGTCGGCGCCGCAGTGCTAAACGGCCTGCGCGTGTTCGGCAAGGATATCGGCAGTGTCAAGCTCGTCACGTCGGGCGCCGGCGCCGCCGCCCTAGCCTGCTTGGACATGCTGCTCGCACTGGGCGTCAAGATGGAAAACATCGTGGTGACCGACATTGCGGGCGTGGTGTTCGAGGGACGCCAGGTCGAGATGGATCCGAACAAAGCGCGCTTCGCGAAGCCGACTTCGGCGCGCGCCTTGGCCGAAGTGATTCCCGGAGCTGATATCTTCCTCGGCCTGTCCGCCGGCGGGGTGCTCAAGCCCGATATGGTGCGCGCGATGGCGCCGCAGCCGATCATTCTTGCGCTCGCCAATCCCACCCCGGAAATCCTGCCGGAGGAAGTGCGCGCGGTGCGAGACGATGCCATCGTCGCCACCGGCCGCTCCGACTACCCCAATCAAGTCAACAACGTGCTGTGCTTCCCATTCATCTTCCGCGGCGCCCTCGACGTCAGTGCGGCCACCATCAACGAAGAGATGAAGGTCGCCTGCGTGCACGCGATCGCCGATCTCGCCAAAGAAGAGCAATCGGAGGTCGTCACTTCCGCCTACGGCGGCGAGCAGGCGGCCTTCGGGGCCGACTACATCATCCCCAAGCCGTTCGATCCGCGGCTCATCGTGCGAATTGCCCCTGCGGTGGCCAAGGCAGCGATGGCAAGCGGAGTGGCCACCCATCCGATCGCCGACCTGGAAGCCTACAAGGACCGGCTCAGCCAATTCGTGTACCAGTCCGGCTTCATCATGCGGCCGATCTTCGCCGCCGCCAAGCAGTCGCCTCAGCGCATCGTGTTCGCCGAGGGCGAGAACGAGCGTGTGCTGCGAGCCGTGCAGGTCATCTTGGACGAAGGGCTCGCCACACCGATCCTGGTGGGTCGACCCGCGGTGCTCGATCAGCGCATCGAACGCTTCGGTCTGCGGCTCAAGGCTCACTACGACTTCGAGGTGGTGAATCCGGAAAGCGATCCGCGCTACCGCGACTATTGGACCACCTATCACCGGCTCACCGAGCGCAAGGGCGTGACGCCGCACTACGCGAAGGTCGAGATGCGCCGCCGCTTTACCTTGATCGGCGCCATGATGATCCACAAGGGCGAGGCCGACGGCATGATCTGCGGCACCTTCGGCACGCATGCGATGCATCTCGCCTACATCGATCAAGTGCTCGGCAAGGAGCCGGGCGCTAGCGTCTATGCGGCAATGAATTGCTTGCTGCTGCCCGGCAGGCAGGTGTTTCTCGTCGACACCCACGTGAACGTCGATCCGAGCGCAAGCGAGCTGGCGGAAATCACGCTCATGGCGGCGCAGGCGGTGCGCCGCTTCGGCTTGACCCCCAAGGTCG
>CAZILI010000050.1:2262-4507 GCA_964539965.1 uncultured Burkholderiales bacterium
TGCTGTCGCACTCCAACTTCGGCAGCTCCGATCACGCCTCGGCGGTGAAGATGCGCACGGCGCTGGATTTGATCCGAACCCGAGCGCCGGAGCTGGAGATCGAAGGAGAAATGCACGGCGACGCGGCCCTAGATCTCGAGGTGCGCAAGGAGATTTTTCCCAACTCACGCTTGACCGGAGAGGCGAACCTGCTGGTGATGCCGAATCTGGATGCCGCCAATATCGCCTACAACCTGCTCAAGACCGCCGCCGGCGGGGGAATCGCCATCGGCCCGATTCTGCTCGGCTCGGCTCGCGCGGTGCATGTGCTCACCCCCTCGGCCACCGTGCGCCGCATCGTCAACTTGACGGCCTTCGCTGCCCTCCACGCACAGAACCGCCGCGCCGCTTAGCGGTGAGGCGGCAAGGTGCCGCCCTGTGAACTTCTGTATCGGGAGATTCGCCGCACGCGGCGCGCGCGATAATTGCGGGCTCGCCAAACACGCGCAAGGCGTTCCAATCGTGTCGGAGGCAATGCTTGAACGTTAAGGTCGTGGTCAAGAATCTCAAACCCGGGATGTTCGTCGCCGAGCTCGACCGTCCCTGGCTAGACACGCCCTTTCTGCTGCAAGGCTTCTTACTGGACAATCCGGACGACTTGGCCGAGATCGCCAAGTTGTGCCAGTTCGTCTACGTCGATCCTGAGCGCTCGACCGCCGGCGCGGCCGCGCATCTGCAACCGCTACTCCCCAAGTCTCAGGCGACACCGGAGGCGCAGCGGACGCGCTCCACCACCACCATCGTGTACGAAGGAGTCGCCACGACCCAGTCGGTGCCTGCGAGGCGCGCCACACAGGCGCGCCAGACCACCACCGCGGATGCGGCGCGCTCGCCTGCGTCGGCCACACCGAGCGTCATCATCTACGCCGATCGCCAGCGCCGCGGCGCGCATGGAAAAGACAGCGCGCAGGCCCCGCGGGGAAGTCCCGAGCGCATCTGGGAAGTGCAGGAAGAGTCCGTCACCGTCTCGCACGATGAGGGCAAGCGAACCGGCTTGTTCAAGAGCTTGTTCGGTGGACTCGGCCGCAAGCGCGAAACCGCGCCCGAGCCGACCAAACAGAACGACGCGGTTCGGCTGATGTACGCCAAGCCGCTGATCCGAGTCGAAGGCAATCGCATCATCCACGACGAAGAGCTGGTGCAGGCCAAGCAGATCCACGGCCGCAGCAAGGATTTAGTGCGCAACATCGTCGATGACATCCGCCGTGAGCGCAAGCTCGACCTCGACAAGGCGACCGAGGTGATCGACGAAATGGTCGAGAGCGTCAATCGCAATCCCGACGCGCTGCTTTGGCTGACCAAGCTCAAGTCGCGCGACAGCTATTCCTACGATCACGGCATCGATGTCGCCATCCATCTGCTCGCCTTCGGCCGGCACCTGGGCTTCCCCAAGCCGACCCTGCAGTCGCTCGGTTTGAGCGGACTCATGCAAGACATCGGCAAGCTCAGGTTGCGCGAAGAGCTGCTGAAGAAGCCGGGCAAGCTGAGCGCGGCCGAATTCGACGAAATGCGAAGCCACGTGCATCACAGCCTCGAGATTCTGCGCGCGACGAATGACATTCCGGTCGAAGTGCTGTCGACCGTGGCGCAACATCACGAGCGGCTGGACGGCAGCGGCTATCCGGGGCGGCTCGGCGGCGATCAGATCCATACCCATGGCGCCATGGCAGGCATCGTCGATTCGTTCGAAGCGCTCTCCAGCGACCGCCCCTATGCGCCCGCCATGTCCACCCATCAGGCGTTGCAGCAACTGAATCGCTGGAAGGGTTCAGTGTTTCACGAAGGCTTGGTGGAGCAGTTCATTCAGTGCGTGGGAATCTTTCCGGTCGGCAGCCTGGTCGAACTGAACACCGGCGAGGTGGCGGTGGTGACCGGGCAGAACAAGATACGGCGCTTGAAGCCGCGTCTCATGCTGTTGCTGGACGCAAGCAAGCACCCCTACAAGTACCCGATCATGCTCGATCTCATCAACGAACCGCTCACCGCAGAAAACGTGCCCTATCAAATCAAGCGTGACTTGCCGGTGGGCGCGTACGACATCGACCCCGAAGAGTACTACCTCTAGCCGGCCGCGCACGAGTATCACGCTATGGACGCCCCGCGGCTAAAGAACTTCGAAGTTACCTCCTATCCCGAGCTGACCGAGCAGAACATCGCCGATCGACTGCTTGCGTTGGACTTCTCGGGTGAAGATGCCGGGCTGCTA
>CAZILI010000050.1:4517-7821 GCA_964539965.1 uncultured Burkholderiales bacterium
CGCCGACCTCGCGCGCCTCGGGGCGCTTGCTCAGTTGCTCGCGCCCCTGTTCGATGAGGTAGAGGCGCGCGGCGAGCGGGCCGGTGTCGCCGCACCCTTGCGCGCGTCCCTCAAGCAGTTGTTGCGCGAGATCACGTTGTGCGACTTGAGTCTCGAGCGCCTGTGTACCGACGTGCAGCTGTGGCTGCAGATGCAGCGCCGTGGGTTGGAGATGCACTGGGTGACCGAGCTGTTGGGACGCTATCAAAATACCCTGGCCCAGTTCATCGCCGCCGACGCCGCGACCAAAGACGGCTCGTGGGAGCGCTCGCTGATCGCGCTGCAAAAACTCATCATGTTCCACTTGGGCTTCGTCACTCAGTCGTTCTTGAGCGAGGTACGCGCGGCCTACTATTACAACAGCCTGCACGATCCGGACAGCGGCCTGCCGAATCAGATCTTGCTCGTGCGCATGCTGCGCGAAGCCTTGCTCGGCAGGAGCTCGCAAGACCAGTTGTTCGCCGTGATGCGGCTGCGGGTAAGCTCGCTGCACCGCTTTCTCGGCTATCCGGGATATCCGACCATCGAGCAGTTGATGGCCGCGGTAGCCGAGCGGCTGAGCGATGCGATGCGGCCGGCGGACGTCATCGGCCAACTGGGCAAGACAGAACTGGGCATTCTGCTGCCACAGCTCAGAAGCGAAGGCCAGATCATGCTGGCCGCGAACAAGATATTTCGCACCCTGGAGCCGGCCTTTCTGCTCGGCAATCTCGAGTTCACCGTGCGCCCGGTGATCGGTGTGGCGCTTTCGCCTAAGCACGGCAATGACGCGGATCTGCTGTTTCGCCTCGCAGAGACTGCCCAGCAGCTCGCCACGATTTCCTCCGAGAGCTACGCCATCTACACCGAAGAGCTCGACGCCGACGAGCGCCTGCACCGCTCGCTGGAAACCGAGCTGCGCAGCGCCTTGCGTGAGAACGAGCTGATGCTGTACTACCAGCCGCAGCTCGATTTGCGCAGCGGCAAGGTATGCGGCTGTGAAGCGCTGCTACGCTGGAAGAATTCGCGCGGCGAATTCGTGCCGCCTAACGTAATCGTGTCGGCCGCCGAGCAATGCGGCCTCATGTTCGAGCTGACGCAGTGGATCGTGAACACGGCCGTGCGCCACGGCGCGGAATTCTTACGCGAGGGCATCGACGTCGCCGTTTCGGTAAACCTGTCGGCTAGCGATCTGCTGTCGCGCGAGTTGGTCGACACCATCGAGCAGTCGCTGCGCACCTGGGGCACGCCGCCCGGCAATCTCCTACTCGAAATCACGGAAAGCTCGATGATCGTCGACATGGACAAGGCCTTGGTGGTGCTAGAGCGTCTAAAGCGGGTCGGCGTGGAGCTTTCGATCGATGACTTCGGTACCGGCTACTCTTCGCTGGTGTACCTCAAGCGACTGCCGATCCATGAACTGAAGATCGATCAGCTGTTCGTGCGCCAAATGCTCAAAGTCAGAGAAGACGAGCGGATCGTGCGCACCGTCATCGATCTGGCTCACAATCTCGACTTGCGAGTGGTCGCTGAAGGTGTCGAAGACGCGGAAACCCTCGCCGCTCTGAGAGTACTCGAGTGCGACACGATCCAGGGCTACGTCCTCAGCCGCCCGCTGCCGCAGGCAGACTTCAAGCTTTGGTGGCGCAAGCAACAAGCAAACACGTAGGGGTATAGGCCTGCGACCCGCATGTGGATGAGAGCTTCAGAGAAGTACCCCGCTGGGTAGTCTCCTCAAGCTCCCTCAAGCCGCGTCGGAGGCGGCGATGTCCCCCACCCGCAAAGCGCGCAACGCGGCGCACGCCGCGCCGTAGCCGTTGTCGACGTTGACTACCACCACACCCGGCGCACAACTCGCGAGCGAGGCGCGCAGGGCGGTTTCGCCGCCCGTGGCGACGCCGTAGCCGATCGAGGTCGGCACGCCGATAACGAGCCCCGGCAGCAACCCACCGACGACGCTCACCAGCGCTGCATCCATTCCGGCCACGACGATGGTGATCGGCAGGCGACGGATTTCCTCCAGCCGCTCGGTGAGGCGCCACAATCCCGCCACGCCGATGTCGGCGCATTCCAACACGCCGGTTTCGTAGTAGCGCAGAGTGCGCGCTGCCTCGCGCGCCACGGGAACATCGGAAGTCCCCGCGCAGATCACGGCCACGCGCGGCGTCGCGTCGGCTTGCGGAGCCCACCCGTACCACGCGGTCGAGGAGACCGGGTCGTAGTCCATGTTCGCGCGGTGCGCCGGCGCGAGCGCTTGGTGCTTGTCGGCCGCAAGCCGTGTCAGCAGGAAGCGGCCCTCATTGGCAGCCGCGTGACCGAGAATATGCTCGATCTGCGCGATCGACTTGCCGCTGCAAAAAATGGCCTCGTCGAAACCCAGGCGTTCACGGCGCGACAGATCAAGCTTGACGTCGTTCATGCCATTGCACGAGAAACGCGCTGCCGTTCACGTACGGCGCAAACCGCACCGGCAAGGCTCGGCCCAATCGGGCGAACCGCTCCGCTACTTCGCCTTCGACTTGCGCGCGCTCTGCAGGCGCCAAACGCGCCAGCGAGGGTGCGTCCAATTCAATCACCACCGCCTGACTGCGCACGCGGCAGCGGAGAGTGGCAGGCTTGATGCGAGCGCTGAGCACGCGCTCGACATCGTGTACCGCCCGCAGCAGTTCGGGTTCGACCCGCACACCGGTCTCCAGGCGGCTAGACAGGCACGGCGACGCCGGCAGTTCGGAGATCGCGCCCAAGCCGAGTTCGCGCGCCAGGCGTCGGACCGCGGACTTGTCCAATCCCAGTTCGACGAACGGATGACGCACGCGGCGTGCCTTCGCCGCCTCCAATCCGGGGCGGTATTCCGCCAAGTCATCGGCGTTGGTGCCGGAAAGAACTTGCGCCGCCGTGTGGACCGCTATACCGTCGTACAGGCTCGACTTGCAGTAGAAGCATCGGTTGGCCGGATTGGCGAGATAGTCTTCGCGCGCAAATTCGCCGGCGTCGATGACGCGCAAGCGCCAACCCTCTTGCGCGGCGAGCGCGCGCACCCGCTCGCTCGCCTCCGCGGGCACCGCGGGCGAGATGGCGTGAAACATCTGGCTGCGCGAAGCGAGTACCCGATGCGCGACGCTCGCCAGGGTGAGACTATCGACGCCGCCGCTCACCGCCACAGCGACATCGCCGGCGGCCTCTAGCCAACCGCGCAAGGACGCGAGCTCGGGCATCTCAAAGGGATTCAAGCCTGCTTCGCTCCGAGTTGACGCGCTACCGCGGCGCGCACCGCCAGCCGCTGCTC
>CAZILI010000050.1:7831-9245 GCA_964539965.1 uncultured Burkholderiales bacterium
CGGCTTTGACCGTCTCGATCTCCCCTGGCCTCGTGGCGATCTTGACGCCGACCGGCTGCCCCTGCCATTGCGCCGCCGTCTCGCGTCGGCTGAGTACGGCACGCTGCACGCTGTGATGTCGCAGGCCGAGCGTCGTGGTCTGCGCAAAACATGTGCGAATCGCGCGCACAAGCCCGGCCGGGCGCACTAACGCTTGAACGCGAATCGCCATGCGACCCTTCTTCCCCAGTGCGGCGAACTGCACGACGTCGAGCACATCTTCACAAGCGCGCAGCCGATCCAGGCCGACGCTCAAATCCTCCGGCGTCTGGTCGTCGACTTCGAATTCGATCACTTCGATCGATTCCGCGCTCCACTCTTCGGGCTGAGCCGATTCCTGCAGCACTAACACCCGCAGGACGTTGCTCAGGCCGTCGAATGTCCGCGTGCCAAAGCCATAGCCCGAGGCCGTCATGCGCGCGGCCGGATATGCACCGTCTTGCCTACATTCGAGATGGCGTAGGATCGCCGCCCCCGTCGGCGTGACGCGCTCACCGGGTCGACCGTCGTCGTGCAAGTTAAAGCCTTCCAGCAAAAGAGCGGTCGCCGGCGTAGGCACCGGCAGTTCACCGTGCTCGGTACGCACCCGCCCGCTGCCCATGGGGACAGTGCCGATCGACCAGTGCGTCGCACCGCAATGCTCGATCAGATGCGCCGCGCCTACGATGTCGGCGATGGAATCCCAGCCGCCGAGTTCGTGAAACGACACCGCCTCCAGCGGCACGCCGTGCACCCGCGACTCAGCCTGCGCCAGCAGGGTAAAGATCTCGCGTGCACGACGCTCGACTGCGCGCTCCAAGCTGCTTTCGGCAAGTCCGGTACAGATATCGCGAAACGACACGTGACGATGAGCATGGTCATGATGATGCAACGACTGCGGCTCGCCGACGCGGAAGCGATGCCCCGCCAATACGGCATCCTTGTGCGGCTCGAGGCTTAAAGCGAGCGCGGGCGGCAATCCCGCGGCGCGAATGGCGGCATGCATGGGTTCGGTGAGATCGGGCAGCGCGTGCAACATCGCGGCGATGAACATGTCGCCCGCCACGCCGCCAACCGGGTCGAGGTGAATTCGCATCGAAGCCTACTTGGCTGCGGCGAGCCGCGCCTTCACCTCGGGGTGATTCAACGCCTCGCGGTTGACCACGTGCTTAGGGATCTCGCCCTTCGCCACCGCGATGACGGCGCGAAACGCAAACTCGGCGTTGCCGCGGAAGCACTCGTCGGTCCAACACACCGAATGCGGCGTGACGATGACGTTGTCGAGCTTTAGCAGCGGATTGTCGGCCGGCGTCGGCTCTTGCTCGAACACGTCCAAGGCGGCGCCGGCAATGCGTCGGTCAGTGAGCGCCTTGTACAGCGCCTGCTCGTCGACGAT
>CAZILI010000050.1:9255-14397 GCA_964539965.1 uncultured Burkholderiales bacterium
CCGCGCGCGGTGTTGATCAGGTAAGCGGTGGGCTTCATGAGGCTCAACTCCCGCTCGCCAATCAAATGCCGCGTCTGCGCGTTCAAGGGACAGTTGATGGTGACGAAGTCGGCTTGTCGGAGCAACGTGTCCTTGTCGACCATGGTGACGCGCAGCGCGGTCACGTCTTCTTGCTTGACCACCGGATCGTTGCCCAGGTGCACCATGTCGAGCGGCATCAACAGGCGAAACACCTCCGCCCCGATGTTGCCCACCCCGATCGATCCTACCGTCTTCCCGACTAGACCTTCGCCCATGTGAAACTTGGTCTCGTTCCAGCGACCGGCGCGGATGATCTTATCCTTGACGAAGAGCTTGTGCGACAGGGCCAGAATGAAAGTGAGAATGCTGGTGGCGACCGGCCGACGCACGCCGTCGGGGGTGATCGACAGCAGCACGCCGCTCGCGGTGCACGCCGGCACATCGACGTTGTCGTAGCCCACTCCCAAGCGCGAGACGATCTTCAGGCGGCGGTTCGGTCCCGCCACCGTCGCCGCCGTGACCTTCGGCACGAGCACGCACAGCGCGTCGTATTGCGCGGCGTGGGCGGCGGTCAACTCTTTCACGTTCTCGGGTATAAATTCCCACTCGATCTGGGGATCGTCGAGCACTTTGAGCGCCGCCGGGTCGAAGATGGTCTTGCCGTCGTCGCGCAACGCATCACGCGTGATACCGACGCGGAAACGGGGGCTCGCCATGGCTAGTTCCCTTTGCCCGCTTGGGCGCGCATGAGGTTCAGCATGTTGCTCGCGGCCGCTTGATACATGCCGCTGTCCGGCCCGGCACACATGATATTGAAGCCGTGCGCCAGATAGTCGCGCGCCCATTTCTCGTCGGCCGCCATGAAGCCGGCGGCGCGATGGTACTTTCGTGCCGTGTCGACGATTTTCTTTACCGCGGCGAGGTATTTGGGATTGTCGAACTCGGCCGGAATGCCCATGAAGTTGGTGAGGTCGAAGTGGCCGAGCCAGAGGCAGTCCATGCCGGTCACTTGTGCGATCGCCTCTACGTTCTCCAATCCCTTGGCGGTCTCGATCTGGCACATGACGAAAGTGCGGTCATGGATGGCGGCGATCTTGTCTTTCACATTGCCGCCGCTGTAATCATCGTGCGCCATGCCGAAACCCGCCCCGCGATAGCCTTGCGGCGGGTAGCGGGTGCTCGACACGATGAGTTCCGCCTGTTCTTTGGTCTCCACCATCGGCACCATGATGCCGAACGCGCCGGCGTCCAGCAGCCGCGCGATGAAGTGATACTGGGCGGTCGGCACGCGCACCATGGGCACGATGTCCAGCCCTCGGCAATAGGCGAACTGCCGCTTCATCTCGTCGATATGAACACCGGCATGCTCCATGTCGTACAGCACGTACTCCGCTCCGGCGTTCTTCGCGATCTGCGCTATGCCGGGTGTGAAGAACTCGAACACCATGGTGCCGAACGCATACTCGCCGCGAGCAAGTTTCGCCTTCACTGGGTTACCGCGCATGCCGTCTGCCTCCCGCCGATTTGGGGGTACCCCCGCAAGCCGCGCACTCGCGGCCATGTGGGACTGGTTTAGAGGTTCCCTAACAAGTGATTCATTCTAACGGAAAAACCTCGCGCGGCGCGCATCGCCAACGGTGTATAATCGCCGCATAGATGAGTTCTTTCATTCAGGTCTCGACGTAGTTTGTCTTCAGAAGCGTTCTCTGAGTTAGGTCTCGCGAGCGAGCTGGTTCGTGCCGTCGCGGACGAGGGTTACACCGAACCGACTCCCATCCAACGCCAGGCAATCCCGCTAGTACTGGAAGGGCGCGACATGATGGGCGGTGCGCAAACCGGCACCGGCAAGACGGCCGCGTTCGCCCTACCTTTGCTCCAGCGGTTGATGCCGTTCGCCAATACCAGCTTTTCGCCGGCACGCCACCCGGTCCGCGCCTTGATTCTCGCGCCCACCCGCGAACTCGCCGTGCAGGTGGAGGAGAGCGTACGTACCTACGGCAAACACGTACCGCTACGCGCGACGGCGGTGTATGGTGGGGTCGACATCGACCCACAGTTGGAGGCGCTGCGCAAGGGCGTGGAGATTCTCGTCGCCACACCCGGTCGCTTGCTCGATCACATGCAGCAGCGATCGGTGAATCTCGCCACCGTGCAAGTGCTCGTGCTGGACGAAGCCGATCGCATGCTGGATATGGGCTTTTTCCCCGACATCTCCCGCATCCTCGCCGTGCTGCCCAGCGCGCGGCAGAACCTGCTTTTCTCGGCGACCTTTCCGCCGGAGGTAAAGCGCCTTGCCGACTCCATCCTGCGCAACCCGGTGATGGTACAGGTCACGCCGCGCAATAGCGCGGCCGAGTTGGTGCAGCAAAGCGTGCACACCGTTCCCGAGGCGGAAAAGCGCAGTGTGCTGATCCGCATGTTGACCGAGCGCGTGCTGCCCCAGGCGCTGGTGTTTGTGAACACCAAGCAGGGCGCGGGACGTCTAGCCCGCACCCTAAAAGAGGCGGGCTTGAGCGCCGACTCGATCCATAGCGACAAGACCCAGACGGAGCGGCTTGCCACCCTGAACGGCTTCAAAGAGGGAAACATCGCGGTGTTGGTCGCCACCGACATCGCCGCGCGCGGCCTCGATATCGACGAGCTGCCCTTGGTCGTTAACTACGACGTGCCGTACAACGCGGAAGACTATGTCCACCGCATCGGCCGCACCGGACGCGCGGGCTCGGAGGGTGAAGCGGTATCGTTGGTCAGTCCGGCCGAGGAGACCTTGCTGAGCGACATCGAGCGGTTGCTCAAGCGCAAGATTGAACGCCGGCCGCTCCCACGCCCCGCTGCCGTCATCGCACCTCGCCGACCCGACTCACCGCGGCTCGCGCCCCAGGCCCCAGTCGTCGGTCCCGCCTTGCTGGGCGCTACACCGATCGCGAAACCGGCCTATCTGCTGGGGGAGCATCAGAACGGGGCCTCGCGGTCCGCTCGGCCAAAAGAAGTCGCGATGCTGCTGGGCGGTGGCAAGAAGGAAGTCAAGCCGGCCTGAGACCACCCGCGTGCCCACCGGGCGACGGCCGGCAGGTCGCATCCGCCGAACGTAGGGTCGGCGCCCCGTGTTTCTTGATATGATAGGCGGCCACGCCTCATCGACAGCGTCCCTCACCAGGAGCCTACCCATGGCAGCTGAAGCGTTCAAGAATCCGCGCGCAACCTTGGCGAGCGGTGCGCGGGCTAGCGGCACGCAGGAAAGCGCCAAGCGCACCGCGCAGGACAACGCCGTCATTACGAAGTCGAGATTGTTCCGCAACATCAGCCTGGAGTCGATCGAGTATCTGCTCGATAGCTGCCACATCACCGACTTTCCGGCCGGGCAGGAGCTGTTGGCGCCGGGGCGCAGCAATACCAATCTCTATCTGGTGTTGTCGGGCCGGCTCTCGGTGCATCTAGGCGATCGGGAATTCACGCCCCACGTCGTGTTCGAGGCGGGAGATTGCGCCGGCGAAATGTCCATCCTGGACAGCAAGCCGGTGTCGGCCTACGTCGTCGCGCAAGAAGACGCTCGCCTGCTAGTGATACGACAGGAGACGCTGTGGGCGCTCATCAACACCTCGCACGGGGTCGCCCGCAATCTCCTGTACATTTTGTCTGGGCGCATGCGCTACGACAACGAAGCGCTGGTGAACAGCATCAAACTGCAGCGCGAGTTCGAGCACGTTGCCTCGACCGACGGCTTGACCGGGCTGCACAACCGGCGCTGGCTCAACGACGCGTTCAAGCGCCAACTACAGCGCTGCGAGCGCAGCAACGCGCCATGCTCGATGATCATGCTCGACATCGATCACTTCAAAGAAATGAACGATCGCTATGGCCATCTGGCGGGCGACCGGGTGCTGTGCACAGTCGCGCAGGTGCTGCTCAACATGCTGCGGCCGACCGATCTGGTGGCCCGCTTCGGCGGTGAAGAGTTCGCCCTGCTGCTGCCAGAGACTCCGATCAAAGGTGCGTTGGTGATCGCAGAGCGGCTGCGCAAGGCCATCGCGGCGACACCGACCCCGTTCGAGGAAGGTAAGCTGCTTCCTCCCGCCACCGTCTCGCTCGGCGTGACCGGGCTGCAGCCCGGTCAATCTTTGGACTCTCTGTTGGCGGCCTCTGACAACGCGCTGTACCGCGCCAAGTCCGCCGGAAGAAACCGCGCCTCGGAATAAAACCCGCGGCTGTGCCTGCGTGTCCCGGTAGCCTTCACACTGCGTGCACGCTCGCGTACAAATAGTAGCCTGCGCCGCGTTGCGTCTTGATCAACTTTGGGGCCGCGGTATCGACCTCGAGCTTGCGCCGCAAGCGCAAGATCTGCACGTCTATGCCGCGGTCTTAAATGTCGTCGTGCAGGCGACTCGCCTCGAGCAATCGGTCGCGCGTCAGTACCTGGCGCGGTGCGTGCAAGAACGCTACCAAAGATCGCACTCGCTGTTGCTCAACTCTACCCGCTGGCGATTCGGATCGGTCAAGGCGCACGTCCAGAGGTTCAGCTCCCAACGCTGCCGCCACGTTGACGACCTACTTCTCCCGACTGGCGGCCCATCCTTGTAGCTTCTGACCCGCCGACTCCAGCGCTCGACCGGTGCGATCCGCGACGGCGGCCGCCGCCTGACCCCCTTTCCGACCCACCCGCTTCGCCGCGGCGGCGGTCTTGTTGGCGATTTCTTCGGCTTTCTCGCCGCCGCTCTTCGCCGCCTGCTTCAGCGCCGCGCCCGCTTTCTCAGCAGCCTGCTCAGCCGCCTCGGCGGCGCCCTTGAGCTTGCTGCCCTCAACCGGCGTATCCGAGTCCTTTGCATAACTCCACGAAATGCCCACCGCGACAACAAGAGCGAAAGTGATCGATTTCAAGCTCGGCACCTAGTCTTCTCCTCTCACAATACTCTTATGACCTCGCATCTAGGCAGAGATTCCTTGTCTTGCAAGGGCGAATACCCTCTATTGCACCTCCTTGAAAGGCGCGTCTGCTAAGCCCAAAGGGCGCATACCCCCATATTCTTAGGCTGAGACCAGGGGCCGGCTTCCTTTCGATGAACTCAACAAACCGGAGTGTAGACTGATTCGCTCGATCGTCCGGCGTTGGCAAGAAGATGCGCC
>CAZILI010000051.1:0-5092 GCA_964539965.1 uncultured Burkholderiales bacterium
CAGGACGAAGACAGCGCCGAGCACAAGCTCGCCTACCAGGTCACCTTACCGACCAGTAAAGCCGTAGTGGCCTCTCGCCTCAACCTCACACCGGAGCACTTCTCGCGCATTCTGCACGAACTCGCCGAGGAGGGTCTCATCGGCGTGAACGGCCGCGAGATTTCTATTCTCGACAGCGAGAAACTGCGCGGCTACGAAGGGTAGCGATCCGGCCTCCTCGCCGCGCGGCGAACTCCGGCTGCCCATGGCCTAGCCTGCCGGGAACCCCGTCATCTTGCCCCGCCGCGAATCCCACAGTTTCAGTCGGAAGGCCTGGCGAATTTGGCGCCACGACAGTTCTACCGTTTTTGGATGTTGCAGCGGCTCGATCGTGGCCATCGCCTGCGGCAGGCGATAGAAAGGAATGCGGGGATTCAAATGATGGATATGGTGATAGCCGATGTTGCCGCTGATCCAGTTGAGCACCGGTCCCATGCGGATGAAGCACGTCGACGACAACCCCGCGTTTAGGTAGGACCACTCGCTGTCGTCGAGGATAGCTATTCCCTCAAACGCGTGTTGAATATAGAAGAAGAAGGCGCCGATCAGGCTTGCTATCGCGAGCGGGCCGACGACGGCGAAGCCGACCGTGTCCCAGCCGAGGGCCCAGGCGACACCGGCCACCGCCGCCGCATGCAAACCGAGGGAGAGTGCCGAGTCGAGATTACGCCGAGGTGAAGCGAGCAGGGACGCCAGGCACATCCCGAGCAGAAATACGCTCAGATAGGCAAAGACGATATTAAGCGGATGCCGCACCATGCGATACTTCGCTCGGGTCCGGAACGATGCCTGCGCCCACGACGTAGTGGTCATCAGCCAGAAGCCTCCGATGTGAGAGCCGTCTATTCGGCTGTTGTGCGCATGATGGTAGTGATGGGTGTATCGCCAAATGCTCGGCGGATTAAGAGCGTACAGGCCGTACATGTAGAAGAAGCAGCGGGCAATGCGGGAATGCGCAAGCAAGGCGCCGTGCATGTGGTCGTGGTACATGATGAATAGGCGCACCAGCATGAGCCCCGCCAACACGCTGCCGGCAAGTCGCATTGGCCAGAAGGGCGCGAACGCCGCGGTCGCGTGCGCCAGCGTGCACAGCGCGACGCCCGCCAACGCGCAACGAGCGCTGCGAAGCCGGTCTTCCTTGGCGTATTCCCTCAGTTGGCCGACGATTTGCCGCGCAGCCGACTCGGCAAGAACTTGCTTCATGCCGACTCTCTCACAGCGAACGGGTGGACTCGGAGCGGCGCACGTGCGCTACCCCCCTTGTCCGCCGCCAGCGCCTTAGCCACATCTTCCAAGCGCTTGCGAGGAAATTGGCCACGGTCATGGGGACCACCACGATCAGTTGATCGCCTTGCCGAAAACCGCGATTCCACTTGAACCACGCCGCGATGTCGGGATCGCCGGCAAGACCGGGGTCGCCCTCTGGCTGGGACTCTAAGAATTGCACTGCACCGAGACCTGCCAGCACGCCGCGGGTGGCGTTGTAGGCCAAGCTGTCCGTTGCTTGCATCGCTCGGTCGCGCAGCCGAGCCACCTTGGGAGGGGTCGGCGCGAGGCGATTGGGCCAATAGAACGCGGTCGTGCGCGCGCACATCAGGTAGGAGCGATAAGTTCCGGAAGCGAAGATGAACCACAGCGGGCGAAGGGGCGCCCGAAGCTTGCGACGCAAGAACGCGTCGATGAGGCAGCGCTGCGGCACGCCATGACGGCGGACAGAGGGATCGAGAATGGCCCAGTAGCCTTGCAGGACGGTGCGCGACGGTAGTTCGGCATCGTCGCGTTGGGTGCGAAAGCTAAACATTCCGCGCAGAGCGCGGCCCTCGTCGTACAGCAAGTACACCAAATCGCACTCTGCGAGCTCGAACTCGAACTGTGCCCGACTCATCCGCGTGAAGCGCTGCGCGAAGTCCCACAGGACCTCCCGGTCGGCACGACACAATGACGTCCCTGTCACAGGTACTGGGATTCGCATGACCGGCTCCTTTGGGCAAGTGTCGCGTTTACCTCTTTGCGATAGCGGTTCAGGTCCTGCAACGAGGCGAAGGTACGCCCCAGCAACAAGCCCAGGTTGTGCAGAATGCGCTCGACGACTTTGTTCTCCCACGACTTGTCGAACCGAATCTGGGTGTCGAGCCAACGTTCTAGCCACAGGGGGTCGGGCAGACGCGACTGCACGGTATCGCGTGGAAACAGGGCTTCGTTGACGTGCAAAGTGGTCGGGTGCAACGGCTTGTCCGTGCGGCGCGCGGACGCCATCAGCATGCCGACCTTGGCAATCGCCGGATGCGCCCGGTCTCCCAGCACGCTCAAGTACTTCTTTACGTACTGCAGGTACGCGCCGCCATGGCGCGCCTCGTCCTGAGCAAGCAGGCTATAGATATGCTGGATCACAGGCTCGGCGTGCCATTGAGCGGCGCATCGGTACCAGTGATTGAGACGAATCTCACCGCAAAAATGCATGGTCAGAGTCTCCAATACCGGCGCCGGATCGAATTCGAATCGCACCGCCTGAAGTTCCGCTTCGCTGGGTGCCAGGTCAGGACAAAAGCGATGCAAGTACTCCATCAGCACAAGCGCGTGTTTCTGTTCTTCGAAGAACCACACGCTCATGAAGGCGGAGAGGTCCGCGTCGTGCCGGTTGTCGCGCAGAAACATTTCTGTCGCCGGCAACGCGGCCCACTCGGTGATCGCGTTCATCTTGATCGTTCGCGCTTGTTCGGCCGAGAGCTTGGACGCGTCGAATTCGTGCCACGGCACGTCCTTGTGCATGTTCCAGCGAACCGCTTCGAGAGACTTGAATAGTTCGGGGTAGAGCATCTTCATGGCGATCCAACCTCCGTCGTGTGCTGCACGGGAGCAATCGCAAAGGCCATGCCACACGAAAGGCGGCCCGCATTTCCCTTTCCAATCAGGCCGCTGGGCGAATGCGCGCAAGCGATCCCGCACGCGCGATGCGACAAAACCATAGGCATGCGCTCGCGTGCCCGTCGCGCTGTCAAGTTGCGTCGCAAGAGCGGGCGAGCGGGCGGCATTCGCAACGCCTTGATTGCTCGTCAGCTTGAGTGATCACCGGCCGCTGGCACGTTGCCTGCTGTCGTTCTCAGCGAAGATTGAGAGCGCGTTTGCTTCTACCCGAAACATGCCGCCGGAGACGCCCATGCTGGACAACGAGTACCGAAACGAATCATTCCTACCGAGCATCAGCGGTGACGAGCCGGTCTGCGCGCCGACTCGCAGCCGACCGACCAGACGTGTGCGCATCGTGTCGACGGCGTTCTACGCGCCCGAGCAGATCGAAACGTCCGAGGCGCTTGCTCCGCGCGTAGGGCGCAGCACCGACTGGATAGTGTCGCGCACCGGCGTGCGAGCGCGTCGCATCGCGCAAGAGCCGCTCGAAGAACTCGCCGCACGCGCAGCGCGAGGGGCGCTATCCACCGGTGCGCCGCCCGATCTCATTCTCAACGCCTCGGCCACCACGCGCCAATTGATCCCCGACACTTCAGTCTTCATTCAACAGGCGCTCGGCTTCGAGGGCATTCCTTCCTTCAGTGTGCATGCCACTTGCCTGTCCTTCTTGGTCGCTCTGAATACCGCAGCGTCCCTGATCGCAACCTCCGTCTACCGGCGCGCGCTGGTCGTATCGGCCGAATTGGGCAGCCGAGCGCGCAATCTGCACGAGCCCCACAGCGCAGCCTTGCTCGGAGACGGTGCCGCTGCGGCGGTGCTGGAACCGAGCGATGAGGATCAAGGCAGCGAGCTGCTCGCCTTTCGCATGAGCACTTGGCCCAAGGGCGCCGATCTCATCGAGCTTGCCGGCGGGGGCACGCGCCGCCATCCCGACGATCCGCTCACTCGACCGGAGCACCACGTCGCCCACATGGACGGCACGCGCGTGTTCAGAATGGCGTTCCCGTTGGTGAAGGATCTGCTGCGCCGGTTGCTCGATGAAAGCGGCTTGGGTGTGGACGATATCGACCTGGTGGTCCCGCACCAAGCGTCGGGGCCGGCGCTCGACGCGCTGCCGCGGCTGGGTTTCGACGCGCAGCGCATAGTGAACATCGTCGCCGATTACGGGAATTGCATCGCCGCCTCGCTGCCGATGGCCTTGGCCCATGCCGACGCCGCAGGCCGCCTGCGCCGAGGCAATCACGTGCTCTTGCTCGGCACCGGAGCCGGCTTGAGCGTGGCCGGCGCGGTGCTGCGCTGGTAAGCGAGGAGCGCGAAGCACCCGGCTCGAGGGCCGATTGGCTATGCACACCTTCAAACGCTGACCAGGCCTATCGAGGCCGCCCGCGGGGAGAATTCGAACCGAACCTTGTCACGCTGCCTCCCCTATGTAATGCTCTCAGTTGCGGCGCGCCCAGAAACAAGCGGTCGAGGAGCCGCAGAGTTCAAAAACCAGTTTGGAGGAGGAAATACATGAGCGGGCTCGGCGGGCTAAACAAGTCTCCCGACGGCGTCGTCATCGGTCTAGTGCAGCTGCAACTTCCGGTCGTCGCCAACAAAGGAGATCTGTCTCAACAGACGAACAAGATCTGCAGCATGGTCAAGAAGGCGAGAAAGGGGATGCCCACGATGGATCTCGTGGTGTTTCCGGAGTACTCCTTGCACGGGCTGTCCATGGACACCAATCCCGACATCATGTGCCGTTTGGACGGGCCCGAGGTCGCCGCCTTCAAGGCGGCATGCGCCCAGGAAAAGATCTGGGGCTGCTTTTCGATCATGGAATACAACCCGAACGGCAATCCCTACAACAGCGGCATCATCATCGACGACCGAGGCGAGCTCAAGCTCTATTACCGCAAGATGCACCCCTGGGTGCCGGTAGAGCCTTGGGAACCGGGAAATCTCGGCATCCCGGTTTGCGACGGCCCCAACGGGAGTAAGTTAGCGCTGATCATCTGCCATGACGGGATGTTCCCGGAAATGGCGCGGGAATGCGCATACAAAGGTGCCGACATCATGCTGCGCACCGCCGGTTACACCGCTCCGATCCGTCACGCTTGGCAAATTACCAACCAGTCGAACTCGTTTTGCAATCTGATGTACACGG
>CAZILI010000051.1:5102-14266 GCA_964539965.1 uncultured Burkholderiales bacterium
GCCGGTCTTCCGCACGCTGTGGCTCACCTGGCTCACGGCCAACGTGTGCATGTGCGGCAGCGACGGAACATTCAATTCGATGGGCGAAGGCATGATCGTCAACTATGACGGAGTGCCGCTGGTGACCGGCAACGGTATCCCCGACGAGATCATCACCGGTGAAGTGCGGCCCAAGCTAGCCGGCGAGGCACGCCGCGTGTGGAGCGTAGAAAACAACATCTATCAGCTCGGTCACCGAGGCTATGTGGCAGTCAAGGGAGGTGCGCAAGACTGTCCGTATACCTATATGCAGGACTTGGCGGCAGGACGCTATCGCCTACCTTGGGAACAGGAGGTCACCGTAACCGACGGCACGAGTTGCGGCTTTCCGCCGCCCACTCGGACCTACGTCGCGCACCGCTAGGCCGCAATCTGCAATCCCTGCGCAGCCGTCGTGCGTCGCCGCTTCGTGGATGCCATCGCCGGCAGTCAGCCGCCGTCTATGTCTGAGCGAACCGCGCCCGAAGGCCGCCGCGCGCCGGCGCGTCTCGAGGCGCGCGGCATGACGAAGCGCTTTGGCCCGCTCATTGCGCTCGACGCCGTCGATCTGACTCTCGAACCGGGATCTTTTCACGCACTTCTGGGCGAAAACGGCGCCGGCAAGAGCACGTTGGTCAAGTGCGTGATGGGCTACCACGTGCCCGACGAGGGAAGCATCCTGCTCGACGGCGAGCGCAAGGCGATACGCGGGCCGCGCGACGCGCACGCTGCCGGGATCGGTATGGTCTATCAGCAGTTCACACTCGTGCCGCAGATGACCGTCGCCGAGAATCTGCTCTTGGCGCGCGCGGACCTCCCGCCAACCATCGATTGGAAGAGCGAAAGGGCGCGTTTCAAGGATTTTCTTGCTCGCATGCCGTTTCAGATCGATCTTGCGGCGCCGGTCCATGTTCTTTCGGCGGGCGAAAAGCAAAAGGTGGAAATTCTCAAGCAGTTGTATCTACGTTGCCGCATTCTCATTTTGGACGAGCCCACCTCGGTGCTCACACCGGCTGAAGCGGATGACGTTCTTGGGCTGCTGCGCAAGATGACGCGCGCCAACGAACTCTCGGTCTTGCTGATAACGCACAAGTTTCGCGAAGTGATGGCTTTTGCCGACTCGGTCACCGTGTTGCGTCGCGCTCGAGTGGCAGGAAAAGGGTCGCTAGCCGACCTCTCGCCGGGGGATTTGGCGGCCATGATGGTAGGCAGCAGCGAATTGCCCGCGCCGGCCACACGTTTGCAGCATCCTGCGGGCGGCGTACTGCTGTCTTTAACCGAGCTGTGCGTGAACGACGACAAGGCGCACCAAGCCGTCGACCGCGTGTCGCTCGACGTGCATGCGGGTGAAATCGTCGGCGTGGCCGGCGTTTCCGGCAACGGGCAGGCCGAACTGGTCGAGGTGTTGGCGGGTCAGCGCGAACTTTCCGCCGGCGCAGTGCTGGTGCACGGCAAACGCTATCGTGCGACGCGCTCTGAAATGCGCCGCCACAGGGTTTCTTGCTTGCCGGAGGAGCCGTTGCGCAACGCCTGCGTGCGCGAGATGAGCGTGTCGGACAATTTAGCCGCTCGGCAGTTCGATCGCCCCCCCTATACGGTCGGAAAGTGGTTCTTGGACCGCTCCCAGTTTAGGCTTCGCGCCAACGAGCTAATCGAGCGCTATCGAATCAAGACTCCATCGGCGGATGCGCCGGTCAGCGCGCTTTCCGGCGGGAACGTGCAACGCATGGTGCTCGCGCGCGAGCTGTCGGGTGACATCGAGGTGCTGATCGTGGCGAATCCTTGCTTCGGACTGGACTTCGCAGCGACCTCGGATATACGCTCTCGCATAATGCAGGTACGGAACCGCGGTGCCGCTGTGCTGCTGGTAAGCGAAGACCTCGACGAGTTGTTCGAGCTTTCCGACACCTTGGTCGTGATGTTCAGCGGCAGATTCGTGTATCGGGCGGCGCGGGCCGAGGTCGATATCGCGACCGTTGGAGCGCGCATGGCGGGCCATTAGGCACGAGCGCCCGACTATCCGATTACGCCGTGCAGAGTACCAAGCCGTGCGCTCGAGCGCACAACGAAGAAAAGACGATCCCTCATAAGGCGGGTCGTCCGCGTCAATCCACTGCAATCTTGATGGGAGAGAACAAGTCATGAAGGCACATCGCACAGAATATTCCCGTAGGTCGTTCCTAAAGACCACCACCCTGATCGCCGGTGCCTGGGGAGTCCAAGCCGCGCGAGCGGCAGATAAGATCGTGGTCGGTGCACTATACGTCGGGCCCAAGACCGACTACGGGTGGAATCAAGCCCATGCAGAAGGGGTGGCGGCCCTGAAAAAGCTGGGCGTCAAGGTGGTGGAAGAAGAACGGGTGCCCGAGACGATTCAGGTTGCCAAGAGCATGGAGAGCATGATCAATCTCGACGGCGCGAATCTCATCTTCGCTACCTCGTTCGGCTATTGGGATCAGATGCTGAAGACCGCCGGCAAGTACCCCAAGGTGCAGTTTCTGCACGCGGCGCCGTCGGTTTGGAAGGAAGGGATGCCGGCGAACGCCGGCTCCTACAATGGCTACATCGACGAAGCACAGTACATTTCGGGTATCGTCGCGGCACATGCTTCCAAGAGCGGAAAGCTAGGCTTTGTCGGCGCCAAACCTTACCCGGCATCGCTGCGCAACATCAACTCCTTTACGCTCGGCGCGCGCACCGTGAACCCCAAGGCCACCACGCAGGTTATCTTTACCGGCGATTGGGTTCTGCCGGTGAAGGAAGCCGAGGCGGTCAACAGCCTCGCCGACCAAGGGATCGACGTCGTGACCTGCCACGTGGACAGTCCCAAAGTCGTAGTGGAAACGGCGGAGAAGCGCGGCATACACTCGTGCGGCTACCACATGAATCAGTCGGTTCTGGCACCCAAGGGATATCTCACCGGCGCCGAGTGGAACTGGGAAAAGGTGTATACGGATTACGTCAACTGGCTCAAAGAGGGCAAGAGCTGGCAGCACATGATCCGCGGCGGCCTAAAGGAAGGGATCGTCCGTAATTCGGCGTATGGAAAAGCAGTCAGCGACCAGGCGCGCAAGCGGGCCGACGAGGCGAAGGCCAAGTTCGTGGACGGGAGCTTTCTCATCTATACGGGGCCGCTCAAGGACAACGGCGGGAAAGAGGTGATCGCCGCCGGCAAGTCCTATGGCCAGCGCGACGTCTGGCTCGAGTCGATGGACTGGCTGGTAGAAGGTGTAATCGGCTCCACGCGTAGCTGAACGCCACACGATGCTCTGGGGCGGCGCCTGGCGCGCCGCCGCGGAGGCGGTCGCTATTCCCGCGCTCGCCTTCGCGGCGTCGATGTTGCTGTTCGGCTTGTTCTTGGCGTTCGCCGGCGCGGACGCGCTAGAGGTTTTTGCCACGATCTACCGCGGCGCTTTCGGTAGCTGGTTCACCTGGCAGCACACCCTCCAACTGTCCGCACCGCTCATGTTGACCGCGCTGTGCACGGCGCTGCCGGCGCGCTTGGGGCTCATTGTGATCGGCGGTGAGGGCGCCTTGGTGATTGGCGGCCTTGCCACGGTGGGGGCGGCGCTGCTCGTCGCTCAGGCCTCGAGCGCGGTGGTGATCCTCGCCATGGTGATTGCCGGCTTCCTGGGCGGGGGCGCCTGGGCAGGGCTGTGCGGAGCGCTGCGTGCGTATCGCGGCGTAAACGAAACCATCAGCAGCCTGCTACTCAACTATATCGCGATCGCGCTCATGAACCACTTGGTCACGGGCGCGATGCGGGATCCCTCGATTGTGCATCGTCCATCGAGTTGGCATATCGGTGAACAGAACATGATTGGTCTCATTCCAGGCATGGAAGTGCACTGGGGCCTGGCGTTCGGGCTGGTCGCCTGCACGGCCATGTTCGTGCTAATGCGGTACACCGTGTTTGGATTTGCCGCGCGCATGGTGGGTGGAAACGTTCGTGCGGCGCGCATCGTGGGGCTGCCCGTGCGCAGGCTCATCGTCACGACGTGCTTCATCGGCGGCGGCGCAGCCGGCTTGGCCGGCATGCTGGAGGTCGCCGCCGTGCATGGCCGCGTCAGCTCGTCACTGGTTGTCGGCTACGGCTACACCGGCATTCTAATCGCCTTTATCGCGC
Source organism: uncultured Burkholderiales bacterium (assembly GCA_964539965.1). Classification (GTDB taxonomy): domain Bacteria; phylum Pseudomonadota; class Gammaproteobacteria; order Burkholderiales; family JALYOK01; genus CAZILI01. Next base: position 9,247 of record CAZILI010000051.1, read on the forward strand.
GCCAGAATCCACTTGCTATTGTTCCGATCGCTTTATTGCTCGGGGGTATCAACGCCAGCGGAGGCTTGTTGCAGCGCCGTCATGACCTGCCGGATGCCAGCGTGTTAGTGATGCAGGGCATCATCTTCCTCATGATCTTGGTGAGCGAGCCGCTGTACGGGCGGTTGAGGTGGTTGCAAAGAGAGGGGAGATGACATGGAGGCGCTGGGTTGGTGGGGCGTTCCACTGGCGGTATTGGGCGGAGCCATTCGAGCGAGCACGCCGTTTCTCTTTGTGAGTCTTGGCGAGTGCCTGACGGAAAAGAGCGGCCGCATCAATCTCGGCCTAGAAGGAACGTTGGTCATGGGGGCAATGAGCGGTTACGCTATTTCCTACCTAAGCGGCTCACCCTGGCTCGGCGTATCGGTGGCGGGCATCAGCGGGATGATCCTCGGCGCAATGCACGCGTGGGCCTGCTCGCGCCCGCGCGTCAACGACATTGCGGTCGGAATCGCGTTGATGTTGTTCGGCACCGGTTTCGCTTTTTACCTCGGCAAACCTTTCGTGCAGCCGAAGGCGATCGGACTGCCGGCCATCGAGTTCGGGTGGTGGAGTGCGAATCCGCAGGTGCGCGCCGCGCTCCAGGTCAACGCCTTGTTCGTTATCGCTGTGCTGTTGGTTCCTCTGCTGCATTGGGGGCTCAACAACACGCGCTGGGGATTGGCGGTGCGCGCGGCCGGTGACAGCGCGGACGCCGCTCAGGCGATGGGCTACCGCGTCAATGCACTTCGTCTCTGGAGCACCGTGATCGGCGGCTTTCTGGCCGGCATCGGCGGGTCGTTCTTGTCGCTCTATTATCCGGGAAGCTGGAACGAGGGGCTTTCCAGTGGACAGGGCCTCATGGCAGTGGCGCTCGTCATCTTCGCGCGCTGGAATCCCGTCAACTGCTTTCTCGCTTCGCTATTGTTCGGCGGTGCCAGCGCGCTCGGACCCGCTTTGCAATCGGTCGGCGTCACCCAGGGATACTACCTATTCAACGCAGCGCCCTATGTTCTGACCTTGGCGATAATGATCGCGACTTCGTCTACCCGCCGGGTACTGAAGGGAGCACCGGGAGAACTGAGCGTCAGCCGTTGACATCCGCGATCTACGCGCGCGCGACGCACTGCCGCAACGACACGACGATCGAGTGCGTGTATTGAGCGTGAGCGCGAAAGCCCGGCGATTCGGCCAGGCGCGCGTGCAGTTCGGGGAGACGATAGAAGGGCACGCTCGGATACCAGTGATGCTCCAAGTGGTAGCCGATGTTGCGCGGCAGAATGAGCAGCCGTCCTAGCCGGCCGGGGATGGTCGAGCGGGTTGCGGCGTAGCGCGCATCGTCGGCGCGAATCGCCGAGTGCTCGCAGATGAGGCGCACGTACTGAGCGCCCATGTGCCAGGTGCAGTACGGCAGTATCCAGTAGAACAGGAAGGCCGGCCAGGCGTCGAAGTGGGTGAGCAACGCAGCCGCCCCGATCAGCAGCGCCGCGCGCGCAACGTGCTGGGGTAGGCTGCCGAACATGAATCCGCCGATCAGGCCACGAACGATCCACCACAGCCCGGTCGGCCCGCTGGCTCGCCAGGCCAACTTCGATGCGAGCCGCAATGGACTCTTGGGGTAGCGCCACTCGGGCCTGAGCTTCCCGGCATCGTGGGTGCGCCAGAGCTTGCGATTGCCGTCGCCTTCCCGATCGAGGAGTCGATGATGATCGCCGTGGTATTGCCGGAATCCCTGCACGGAAATGAACATCGGCCAAGCGAGTAGCAGGTTGCCGATCCAGTCGTTCAGCGCGCGATGGGGCAGCAGACGAAGGTGCGAGGCGTCGTGCGCGATCACCGTCAGCGCGTGCTGTCGCGCACCGATGAGCACGACGGCCAGCACGCTAACCGGCCACGCGTCGGCATAGACTGCGACTCCTATTGCCGCCGCGATCGCCAGCCACTCGACCGAGATCGCGCCGAGCGCCCGGCCGGCCGAGAGCGCCGACAGCCGGCGGACATCCTGCGCTTCGAGACGCTCGGGGATGGCGCCGACCAAATCGTGCGGATGGACTACCGTGCGATGTTCCGGCTCACGCCCTGTCGATCCGGCGGCGCTTTCGGCCGTGCCGCGCGGGGACAAGTTGGCGGCCGGGCGCCGGTGGACCGCATAGCATGCTTGAGGCAGCAAGATCGGTTTCATGTTTCTCTTTCTGTTGTTGCCATACCAAGGGCATGGCAAAGGACATGCCAGCATCTGCCGTTCATCACTTTCTCTTGTAGATCAATACGATGGCCGCGGCGGACGCGCATCGGCGCGCTGCGCAAGGGGTGCGACAAATCACGCTGACTGCGCCGGTCCTGTTAGACTCGCCCTCATTGCGAGTCGGCTAGTTCGTGGCCTTGCGCAGGGGGACCAGATGCTCGACATGTTTTCGCTAAAGGGTAAGCGGGCGTTGATCACCGGCGCCTCGCGGGGGCTGGGCTACGCCATCGCCGAAGCCCTTGCCGGCGCCGGCGCACAAACCATACTGCACGGCCGCGACCGGGCCGCGTTGGATCGCGCGCAGGAAACCTTTGCGCAACGCGGCTCACCCTGCTGCACGGTCACCTGTGAGATGACCAACGAAGACGCGGTGCGCGCCATGGCGAGAGACCTGCTCGACCAGCACGGCCGCATCGACATCTTGGTGAACAACGCCGGCGCCAATATCCGCAAGGGCCTGCTGGAAGCTTCGAGCGCGCAGTGGCGCGAGGTGTTGGAGATGGACCTTACCGCCTGCTTCGCGCTGGCGCAGGAACTGGTGCCCAAGATGATCGAGGCCGGCTGGGGCCGCGTCATCAACATCGGTTCGGTGATGTCGGTGCTGTCGCGGGCGGGGATTCCGGCCTACGCCGCCGCTAAGCATGGCGTGGCAGGACTCACGCGGGCGCTCGCCGCCGAGCTGGGGAGCAAGGGCATCACAGTGAACGCGATCTGCCCCGGCTTCTTCCTCACCGAAGCGAATCAGGTGCACTTACAAAACGCCAAGTTCATGGCTTGGGTCCAAGAGCGCACTCCGATCGGACGCTGGGGCGATCCGAAGGAGGTCGGCGGCGCAGCCGTTTTTCTCGCCTCCGATGCCGGCTCCTACGTGAACGGTCATCTCTTAATGGTCGACGGAGGCCTCACCGCGTCCATGTAGCATGCGGTGGCGCTCCGGTGGCTCGAGCGACGCAGCCGACGATAGAATAAGCGCCCATGACCCCAATCGCTCTCATCACCGACTTCCCCTGGCTCGACGTCGAGGTCGAGCGCGCCGTGCTGGAAGCCAGCGGCATCGCAGTGGCAAGCGGCACGCCCAAGGCCGGCACCGCGGCCGAGATCGAAGCTCTGGTCCGCAGCACGAATCCCAACGCCATCCTCACGTGTTGGGCGCCGGTCTCAGCGGCAGCGATCGGGTTACCCGGCGAGCTGAAGATCGTCGCTCGCATGGGCGTCGGTTTGGACAATATCGACGTGGCCGCGGCGACGCGGCGCGGCGCGATCGTAACCAATGTACCCGATTATTGCGTCAACGAAGTCGCCGACCATACGACTTGTCTGGTGCTCAATCTATGCCGGGGTGCCGTCGCCTTTGACCGAGACGTCAAGCAAGGACGCTGGGAATCCGGCTCGGCGAAGCTTTTGCGGCTAGCCGAACTCACCGTGGGCATAATCGGCGTCGGCCGGATCGGCCGCGCAACTGCAGGGCGCCTAGCGGCATTCGGCTGCCGCATCCTCGGCCATGACCAGCCAAACGTGGCGTTGCCGGATGTCGTTACCCGCAGTTCGTTAGCGCAAATTCAGGAGCAAGCGGATGTCATCGTGCTGCACGTGCCGCTGTCGAAAGAGACTCACCATCTGGTAGACGATGCCTTCATTGGCAAGCTGGCGCGCGCGCCGGTCATCGTGAACACAAGCCGCGGCGGGTTGATCGACAACGCGGCCCTGATCCGTGGACTCGACGAGGGCCGCATTCGCGCGGCGGCGCTGGACGTGATCGAAGGCGAGCCCAACCCTCCGCGCGAGATCACCCTCCGGCAGGACGTCATCGTCACTCCGCATGTCGCCTATCTCTCGACGTCGTCGCTGATCGAACTGCGACGACGCGCCGCGGAGGAAGTCGCGCGAGTCCTCACCGGTAAGGCGCCTCTTTTTCCGTGCAACTAACAGCGTACTGAGCCTATTCGGCCAGCTTCGCTCCACACTCCTTCATGCCTTGCTATCGCCATGTCTGAACACGATCCTAAGGGCTTGCGCCGCAATCTCACCAACTACGGCGACCGCGATTTCGCCATTTACTTGCGCCGCTCGTTCGCCCGCTCCATGGGCTACTCGGTTGACATGCTGAATCGCCCCATCGTCGGCATCACGCAAACCACGAGCGATTTCAACAACTGCCACCGCAACGTGCCGGAACTGATTGCCGCAGTGAAGCGCGGTGTGTTGAAGGCCGGTGGCCTGCCGCTCGAATTCCCGACGATTTCACTGGGCGAGATCTTCTTGAGCCCCACCAGCCTCATGTTCCGCAACCTGATGTCCATGGACGTGGAGGAGATGATCCGCGCGCAACCGATGGACAGCGTGGTACTGGTAGGCGGCTGCGACAAGACCGTTCCCGCGCTGCTGATGGGTGCCACCTCTGCCAATGTGCCCGCTGTGCAACTCGTCATCGGTCCGATGCTGGCGCTGCCCTATCGCGGCGAGCGCTTGGGCGCCTGCACCGACTGTCGGCGCTTTTGGGGCAAGTACCGCGCCGGAGAGGTGAGCGAGGCAGGCATCCACGAGATCGAAGGTAATCTCGCCACCACCACCGGCACATGTGCCGTGATGGGCACGGCGAGCACCATGGCTTGCATCGCCGAAGCCTTAGGTATGACCTTGCCCAATACGGCGGCGATTCCGGCCGTGCACGCCGATCGCCTGCGCGCTGCAGAGGCGAGCGGCGAGCTTGCGGTGGCCCTGATTCGCACCGGCATCAAGCCGACCGATCTGATCACC
>CAZILI010000052.1:0-13893 GCA_964539965.1 uncultured Burkholderiales bacterium
CCTTGATGGCGCAGGACCTGAGAGGCTCGCTGCGTGCCCGCTACGCCGAGCGCACGCTGCCGAATTTCGTTATCGGGACTGCCGTACATACGGGCGAAGTAGAAACATTGACCGACAAGTCGTCAACCAATGCGGAGGTCAAGGTTGTCGGAGCAGCGATCGACACCGCGCGGGCGATCAAGGCGATGGCAACCCAACAAGGCTGGTGTGTGGCGGCGAGCCGCGCCACGCTCGCGGTGGCGGGCCCACAGTTTGAAACCGCCCGCAAGGCGCAAGTGACTCGCGCCGGCGTTGCGCTTGAGATCGTCGAACTCTCCGGCATGATCCCGCGTGCGGGTGCTGCTCAAGGTGAACTTGCGTTCGTTGCCGAGGTGCGGGCCGCGATTGCCGTGAGCAACCAACTCATGTCGCCGACAGCGAGTGCTGAAGCGCGAGCGAAGCCGGCTTCCACCGCGGCGAACTCGTTGGCGGGGACAGCGATCCGTGTTCCTGGATATCGCATCGTGGAGAAAATTGGCGAAGGCGGCATGTCGCAGGTCTATCTTGCGCAGAGCGAGGCAGGGGGGCCGCTGCATGTCCTAAAGATGATCGAAATCGACGCGCAGGGCAATGGCGACCAACTCCAGCGCTTTCTGCAGGAGTTCGCGCTCATTTCGCAAATTCGCCATCCACATGTGGCGCGTATCTACCGCCAGGACTTCAGCGAACGGCATGCGTTCATCGCGATGGAGTACTTTTCGGGCGGGGATCTGCGCAAGGCCATCAAGGCGGGACTACCGGTGGCGAAGAGCATGAGCTACCTACGCCAAGCTGCGCTTGCGTTGCATGCGATTCACCGTCACTCGATCGTGCACCGCGATCTAAAGCCGGACAACCTTATGCTCAGGGCCGACGGAAGCCTTGCGATTGCCGATTTCGGCATCGCGAAGCACCGAGACGTGTTGATTACCGAAACCGCGCAAGGCGAGATCGTCGGCACCCCCTACTACCTCAGCCCCGAACAGGCTGCGGGTGATCCAATCGACCATCGTAGCGACTACTACAGCCTCGGCGTGATTCTTTACGAAATGCTGACCGGGAAAAAGCCCTACGTCGCCTCGACCATGAGGGATTTGCTGGGGATGCACATGCGAGCGCCCGTTCCCCAACTGCCCGCCAATCTAGCGGCCTATCAACTCTTGATAGATGGTCTGATGGCGAAGCGTCCGGATGAGCGCTTTGGCACCGCGAACGACATTTTCTGGGCAATGCGAGCTTGCGCAGGTGGAGGGCAAGAAGCACCGCAATCCGCCACAGTCGAGGTGGCATGAATCTCCAGTACGACGTTAATTATTCATTGTTAAGTATTGTTTCTGCGCAGAAAAAACGTTGACGCACGCTGACTTAATTGGGAAGATGCGGCGCTCAAAACGATAAGGCAATTGACGCATGTCAATTGAACAGGGATTCGCGAATGGATTCGACGGCTAGAGCGTACTCAGTCGCTGTCATCGGGTTCAACATGACAGAACGGATCGTCTTGCAAAGCATTTTTGGCCTTGCGGCGCGACGCACTCCGAAGTTCGTTCCGTTCGACGGCGGGCAGGGCAAATCGCCGGATGTGTTCCTTGTAGACGCCAGCACCCCGGAATACTTGCAGCAATTGCGCGAGTCCAACAGCGGCAGTTCCGTACCGACCATCCTCGTCGGTGACTCCAATTTTGGCACCACTTGGCCCGCCATGCCGCGGCCTTTGCAGTGGTCACGCCTACTCAAGATGCTTGACGAGGTGATAGCCACGGCTCGGACTCAGACTGTCGTTCCTTCGCGCCAAGTGGATTCAGTATTAGTCGTGGATGACAGTCCGACCGTCCGCCAATTTATGCAAGGCAAGCTTGCCCCATTTGGATTCAACGTCGATTTTGCCGCTAGCGGCGAGCAGGCGATCGGCCTCACCGCAGAGAAGGCATACACCGTGGTGTTCTTGGACGTCGTCCTGCCCGGTGTTGACGGATATCAAGTCTGCAAGCTGGTCAAGTCGAAGAAACGGGAAATCAAAGGTCCGGCGGTCGTAATGCTTACCAGCAAAGGGTCACCTTTCGACAAGATTCGCGGCACGATGGCCGGCTGCGATGCTTACCTAACTAAGCCGATTGACGAGGACAAGCTCCTTGCTGCGATCGCTAAGTTCTTGCCCAACGCGGTGTCCCCGCGGTTGTCGGCAACACGAGCTGCCTAGCGTCTTCTTTTTTCTTCAACTCCACACAGGTAAACGACATGAGCAAGATACTAGTGGTTGACGATGCCAAGCCGGATCTCATGAATCTCGAGAAAATCGTGTCCTCCGCCGGACACCTCGTCATTACCGCAAACTCCGGCGAACAAGCCGTCGAGCGTGCGAAGTCGGAAAAGCCCGACCTCATTTTCATGGACGTAAACATGACTCAAGTCGACGGATTCGCTGCGACGCGCACCTTGAAGGGCGACGTCGCCACCAAGGCTATCCCCGTCGTGTTCGTCACCAGCAAGGATCAGAAGGCGGATCGCGCTTGGGCACAGATGCTCGGCGCCCGCGGCTTCATCAGCAAGCCCTACACCCCCGACCAGATCCTGGAGCAACTCAAGGCTGTGTAGGTCAACACGGCGGCGATGTGCACGCCGCCGGTCCTACCCTCTACCGAGTCACCATGTCCGACGAGTTCGAAGATCTTCAAGGTCATCAGGTAGGCCCGACCCACCTGGTGCCCCCGAGCGTTGCGCTCGCATACTCTAATACTGATGCGGCGTCGCCGGGGGCTCTCTCCAAAGGTAGTCGCGATGCGGATCTGCTGTCTCTGCAGGGGTTTCGGGTTGGCCCGCTTTGCCTATTGATCGGTTACGAAGCGGCAAGTGAGCTGACCGAGATGGGCCCGGTGTATCGCTTGCCCAACGTTGCGCCATGGTGCCTCGGTGTCGCCAACTTGCACGGCAACCTGGTCCCGGTGTTTGATCTGGCTCGCTTGTTCGATGTCGAGCCTGGCAAGGACCGCAGTCCGATGCTGCTGGTGCTGGGCCATGGCGATGCGGCCGCGGCGGTGGTGATCGACGATCTACCGGCTCGGCTAAAGTTCCCGCGCGGGGCAAAGCAGAGCCCGCCGCAAGTACCTGCAGCGCTGGAGCGCTTCGTCAAAGGTGCGTATCTGCTCAACAACGAAATCTGGCTCGAGTTTGACGCCGTCGGGCTGTTTCAGGATTTCGTTGACAAGGTTTCCCAGTAGCGATCGCGCTCGCGTGCCGCGTCGCGAATTCCCTCTTCTTGATTTCGGAAAGGAAGTGTCATGAATATCCGCTCAAAACTGTTGCTCGGTGCCGGCGCGCTCGCTCTCGTGCCCGTGCTGCTGACGGGTGGCCTTGTCGGAGAGGGTGCGTATAGTACGGCCCGCGACAGCTTGACCCAGGAAGTTCAGTCGAAGCTTGTGTCGTTGCGTGAAAACAAGAAAGCGCAGGTCGAGAACTACATGGCGACACTGGTGGAAGAGGTGCGCGGTCTCGCCAGAACGCGCCTTGCCATCGATGGGATGAAAGGTTTCAAGCAAACCTACACGTCGATCGCACAAGAGAACGACCCCAGCGGCAAGAGCGTCGATGCCAATCTGGCCAAATATCGAGCTGAGATATCACAGTACTACGCCGGTGACTTCACCAAGGAATTCGAGCGCCGCAATGCGGCCAAGGTCCCCGACATGCAAGGAATCGCAGGGCGTCTGGATGCGACCGCCGTCGCCATGCAGTACTTCTACATTGCCGCGAACCCCAATCCGCTCGGCAAGAAAGACCAACTGATGATCTCGCCGGATGCATCGGCCTATTCGAGGCTTCACGCGCAACTCCACCCGAGTCTCGAGGCGCTGCAAAAGAAGCTGGGTTACTACGACATCTTCTTGATCGACACCGAGACCAATCGGGTTCTGTACACGGTGTTCAAGGAGTTGGACTTCGCCTCGGTTCTTTCCACCGGCATATCCGCGAAAACCCGCCTTGAGGAAGCCTACAACCGAGTCGCCCAGGCGACTAGTCCCGATGAATTTGCGCTTTCGGACTACTCGGAGTATTTGGCTTCTTACAACGACCAAGCCGCGTTCATTGCCGTCCCGGTCTTCGATGGAAGCGTGAGAGTGGGTGTACTTGCGGTGCAGGTCCCGCTCGACAAGATCACCACGGTAATGAGCTCCAGCGGGAAATGGAAGGAAGAAGGCTTGGGCGCCACCGGCGAGTCGTACCTCGTGGGTCCGGACAAGTTCATGCGCACCGACTCTCGCTTCCTGCTCGAAGAAAGGGCCAAGTTTGCCGAGACGTTTGCGACCATGGCGACGGCGGAACAGACGGCGACATTGAAGAAGAAGAACACCACCATCGGACTACTCAAGATCGACACCGCCGGTGTGCGCAACGCCTTGGGCGGAAATACGGGTGTGGAGCAGTACAAAGACTATCGTGGCCAAGAAGTCGTGGGCGCCTTTGTGCCATTCAAATTGCATGGTCTGAATTGGGCTCTGGTCGCCGAGCAGGATGCGAGCGAGGTCTTTGCGCCTGTTAAGGAATTGGGCCAAACGACGGTCATTCGCGGTGCACTTGTTGGGATTCTTGTATTGACTGTCGCGGGCGTTGCGATCTTTTGGTTCTTGCGCAACTTCTTGCGCCCGATCGACAAACTGCAGGCCACGGTGGGTCGAGTCGCTGAGGGCGACATGTCGGCCAGAGCGGAAATCAAGACCGGGGACGAAATCGAGAACCTCGGTAACGCTCTCGACAACCTCTTGAACGACCGAATCGCTGCGCTGGCGAAAGCCGAGCGGGAGAACGAGCAACTCAATAACTCGGTCATCTCGCTGATGCAGACCGTGTTCCAGCTCAGTCAAAAGGACCTCACTGCGAAAGCTGCAGTGACGGAGGACGTGATCGGCACACTGGCCGACTCCATCAATCAGCTTTCGGGCGAAACCGGCAAGGTGCTCAACGAAGTAACGCAGATCGCCGCCAAGGTGGAGCGTGCTACCCAGAAAGTGAAGTCTCAGGCCCACGTCGTGAGCGAAACTGCGCAAACGGAGCGCGAAGGTGTGGAGAAGATGACGCAAAACCTTGCCACCGCGACCGAGGCGATGAATCGTGTCGCGCAGCTCGCCGAAAGTTCGAACAAGGCGGCGGAACAAGCGACCCAATCCACTGACACCGCTTTGAGCACAGTGGACAGCACGGTGAAGGGTATGAACACCATTCGCCAGACCATCTCTGAGACCGAGAAGCGCATCAAGCGGCTCGGTGAACGTTCGCAAGAAATTAGTAGTATCGTCAACTTGATTAACACAATTTCCGAGCGTACTCACGTGCTGGCGCTAAACGCGGCGATGCAAGCGGCCATAGCGGGCGATGCGGGTCGCGGTTTCGCGGTCGTGGCGGAAGAAGTTCAACGCCTCGCGGAGAGCTCTCGGAATGCCACATCGCAGATTGCGCAACTGGTGAACAACATTCAGCTGGAAACCAACGAGACGATCGCAACCGTGAATCGCACGATCTCGCAGGTGGTCGACGGATCCGAGCTTGCGCAGAAGGCCGGTGAGCAGATGCGCGCAACTCAGCAGATGACTGCCAATCTGGTGGATCTGGTAAAGCGGATCGCCTCGGGTTCCCAAGTTCAGGTGAAGATGGCTGAAGAGCTGCGTCGCCGGGTGAGCGAGATTGGTGAAAGCACGAGTGCCACGGCAGGTCAGATTGATGCGCAAACGACTGAGTCGGAGACTCTAGTGGAGTTTGCCAAACAGCTCGTGCATTCAGTTCGAGTGTTCAGGCTGCCGGAGGACGCGCGGCCGGGATCTGAGGACTCCAGCACGCAGACTATGCGCACCGCATAAGCGAGTCATTAGCGGCAGAGCGGCGGTTCATCGCCACTCTGTTCTTTCAAAGAGTAAGAGAGTCCTTTCAGGCATGTCATGAAGCCGAGCGACTTGATCGAAGCGTTCCGCGCTGAAGTGTGGGCAGTCGGTTCGGAACTGGAAACCGCTGCGAACGTCTTGACCGACGGGGGAGCGAGCGAGGGGGCTTGCGCGAAGACGCTTGAAACCTTTGCCGGCCAGATGGAGCGAATCGGCACTACCGCGGAGCTTCTCGGCCTAGCTGGATTGCACCAGGCGTGCGCCCATATCTGCGCAAACGCGGTAGCCGTTTCCGGGCTCGAGTCCTCAACTCGCGCCGAGAAGCGTGCATTCTTTTCGCCGCTAACGCAGTTACTTGCTGACTATCTCGCGGCGCCGACCGATTTCTCTGTCGGCGAGAAGCTAGTCCTTCATTTGGCCGGTAGAGACGCGCCGGCGCCGATCGATGAAGAGACGAGCATGGCGCTACTTTCGCGATTGCTCGAGCCAGCGGCAGGAGCTGAGGAGGTCTACGAGAGGGCGGAACGTGCGAAGGTGGCGAGTGCGCAAGACGTCAACCTGGACTTGCCGCAAGACCTCGACCAGAGCCTATTCGACGGTTTCATGCAGGAAGCCCCGGGACACGTGGCCGATTTCCTTACCTTGGTCGCGAAGATGGCGTCCGGGCAGTTAGCGCCGGAGGACATGGCGAGCGCCAAGCGAGTGGTCCACACTCTAAAGGGCTCCGCCAGCATCGTGGGCATTAAGGGCATTGCCACCCTAGGCCATCACGTCGAAGATATCTTGGAGTATCTAGAAGAGTCTGGTGTGGTGCCGACACCGGATCTGGGCAACACGCTCTTGGATGCCGCCGGATGCCTGGAAGGAATGATCCTGGCGTTGAGTGGTATTGAGGAGACCCCGGCCGATGCGCAGCAAGTTCTGCAAGCCGTACTCGATTGGGCGCATCGCATCGAGTCGGGCGATTGGTCGGCTTCATCGACCACCCCGCTCGCCGTTGCCGAAGAGGCTTCGCCTGTCATAGCGACCGAGAATTCGCCGACGGTAGCTGCCGTGGCTACGGAAGAAGCGTCCTCGCCACGGGTTGCTCGGCGCGAGCAAACGTACAGTCAGCAAGATCTACGCGTGCCGGTAGAGGTCGTTGACGATTTGTTTCGGCTCGTCGGTGAGTTGTCAACCAGGTTTGGTCAACATCAAGATCGGGTCAAGCAGGCGACCCAACGCTCGAGGGACTTGCTCACCCAGAATCTTGCGGTGCAGAAGCGACTGTTCGAGCTGGAAAACATTGTCGACGTTCGCAATTTTGCGAAATCTCAGCGAACTCTCATCGCCGGAGAGCGACTGAGTGGTCTCGACTCGCTGGAACTCGATGAGTACGACGAACTTCACAGCGCGACCCGCTCCTTGGTCGAAGAGATAGGAGACGTGCGGCAGCTGGGTGCATCTCTCGAGGAGGATGTCGCACAGCTTGCCAGCATCGCTCACCAGCAGGAGCGGCTGGGCAAGGACCTGCAGTACCGCATTCTTTCGACACGAATGACCCCGGTAAGGGGGATCGTTTCACGGCTCACCCGCAACGTTCGCCAAACCTGTCAGGCGACGGGTAGGCGCGCCGAATTGGTCGTCGACGGTGACGATATCTTGGTCGACGGAGATATCCTCAACAAGTTGGCGGATCCGCTGCTGCATATACTGCGCAACGCGGTTGATCATGGAATCGAGCCGCCGGACGAACGAGCGGCGGCGGGCAAGCCCGACACTGGAACTATAAAGCTCAGCTTTGCTCGTCGCGGGCAAACTGTAGTCGTCAGATGCCAGGACGACGGGAGAGGGCTCAACTACACGGCGATTCGCGAAAAGGCGATCGAACGCGGCATGCTCGTGGCCAACCAGGAGATGTCTGAAACAGAGCTTGCGCGCATTATTCTCCTGCCAGGTTTCTCCACGCGATCGAAGCTCACCGAGATTTCCGGGCGCGGTGTGGGCCTCGACGTGGTGCGAGATCGTATCCAAGCGATGAAAGGGAGCTTGGACATCCGCTCACAAGCTGGTCGCGGCTGTGAGATAGAACTCCGATTTCAAGCCTCTCTCGCCGTGGTACATGCGCTGTTGGTACGCGTCAACGGCCAAGTGCTCGGCGTCCCGAGCTACAGCGTGGAACAGGCCCTCGCGCCGGGGATTGCCGAGTTCGTAACTATTGGTGAGCAGTTGAACGTACGCTACGGTAAGAAGGTGTATCCGGCCCATTCGCTGAGCGAATTGATCGGTGCGGGCGGTGCGCTCGATCGCGCCCTACTGTTCACAAAGTCTGCGCTACTTGTACGCTGCGACGACCAAGTTAGAGCGATAGTGGTCGACGCGGTCGTTGACGCTCGAGACCTAACGACAAAACCAGTAAGTCAATATTTGCGCAAGGTACGCGCGGTGACGGGCCTCGCGGTGCTGGGCGACGGGACGGTGGCGCCTCTGATCGATATCGCTGAATTGGCGCGGCGTCCCTCCAGAGCATTGCCGAGCGCGGCAAAGACGGAGGAAGAGACGCTCAACGAGGCGCCGACGGTGCTGGTCGTGGACGATTCGCTGAGTGTGCGGAAGTCGTTGGGGCAATTGCTCGGAGACGCGGGCTACAAGACGTCCCTCGCAAGAGACGGATTCGAGGCCATCGAGACTATCAAGTCGCACATGCCAGGAGTTGTGCTCACAGACTTGGAGATGCCGAACATGAACGGCCTGGAGCTTGCAGCGCATCTGCGCGCGGATCCGGTGACCGCGAAGATTCCGATCATCATGATTACGTCGCGCTCACAAGACAAGCACAGACAGCTAGCGCAGCACGCAGGCGTGAACGTGTATCTGACTAAGCCGTACTCAGAGCAAGAGCTGCTTCAGCGGGTCGGTGATGCAGTGAAAGCCGAGGCATGAGCGAGGCGAGCGATCGCAATTTCGTCCTGATCGAGTTCGACGGGATTGGTTTTCTAGTCCATCAAGACGAGGTGGCACACGTCGGCAGCATGGCGGACTGGGCGCTCGACGAGAATTCGGGCAAGCTGCTGATCACGCCCACGGTGCAGGACAACCAGGTCGTGTTGACCGAACGCCCGCGGCGCTTCTTCGTTACTCTCAAGTCGGCCGCCGGCGGCGTGGCGCTCGCGTGCGATGAGGTATCCATTCACTCATCCCATAGTGTCGCGCTCGCCCCCCTGCCTGAACCGATGCGCGGCACCTCGCTTCCGGGGGGTGCGTTCGCCCGCCTTCGGGAAAATATCGTTCTGCACTCCACGGCCGAGCAGATGCTGGAGTGCGTTGCAGGTCCGGCCCTCGAACATGTCTAGCGCAGCACGCGCGATTCTGCTGGATTTTGGCGCGGGCGTACACGCTGCGATCGCGGCTGGTCAGCTAGTCGAACTCGTCTACGCGCCCGCGCTGGATCGCGTGCCTCTTGCGCCTCAACACTGCAACGAACTTCTCAGCTGGGGCGACACGTTTGTGCCGGTACTCGACCTCGCCAAGCTGATCGCCTCGGATGCACAAGACTTGACAGAAGCTGTGTTGGTCGCCCTAGTGAGGTATCGCGCAGGGTCCGTCGGTGCATCGTTTTTGGGAGGTCTCAAGATCCGCGGATACCCGAGATTGGTTGTGGTGAATGACTCTATGGCGAGTCCCTTGCCGTCGGCGGGGTTTCCGTGGCAGGCCTTCAGTCACTCCTGCTTTGAGCTTGAATCCGAGCAGCTGCCGATTCTCGATCTGCGGAGGGTATTTTCGCGCGTCTTTGCAAGCGGTTTGCGAGATCAGGTTACAACCACGAAAACAAGCAGCAGCTTGTCTGTTGGCGTCCCCTAGGAGATTCGAACTCCTGTTACCGCCGTGAAAGGGCAAAGGTCCAGTCCACGGCTGTCCAATACCGTTTTTGTAACCCATTAATTGCATTGACAACGTTATCGCCGCTGTCTTACAGTGTCCACCAATGTACACCCCTGTATATTGGACAAAACTTGGACAAAATGTATGGCAAGGCGATTAACGGATCGTGTCTTAGATAGCCCGTCAGCGAGGGCGCGTCTCAAAGCGTCCGCCAAGCCTTACTACCGCGTTGTAGAGCGCGGTGTGCATCTCGGTTACCGCAAGGGAAGCACACGGGGCGTATGGGTGCTGCGCTACTACGAGGGGGGCGAGCGCTATCGCGTTGAACGAATCGGCCAGGCCGATGATCATGGTGCGCCTGACGGCGTGCTCGTGCTCAATTGGTGGCAAGCCCTAGAGCGTGCCCGCACTCGTGCTAGCGAGCTACAACACGAAGCGGCAGGCATCGAGCGCCCCAAAGGGCCGTTCACGGTCGCGAAGGCGATCGAGCACTACATTGCGTTCATTCAGGCCGAGAAACCAAAGGCAGAAGCCGATGTACGGCATCGCGTGAACGTTCACGTACTGCCGAAACTTGGTAGTTACGAAGTGAGCAAGCTCACACGGGACCAACTAAAACAATGGGCATACAAGCTTGCCGCCGCGCCGGCGCGCATTCGAACGCGCCCCGGAGCAACACAGCGCTATAAGCCGATCGAAGACGCGGCGGAGTACAAGCGCAAGCGCCAGAGCGCGGCGCGGCGCACGCTCAATACATTGAAAGCCGCGCTGAACCTCGCCTTTAGCGATGGTATGACGAAGAGTGACTTGGCATGGCGCAAGCTGTCGGTGTTTCAGAAAACAGAGCGCGCACGCACGCGGTTTCTCACCTTGGAGGAAGTTCGACGCCTGCGCAAGGCGTGTCCTGCTGACTTTCGCTTGCTAGTCGACGCTGCGCTTGCTACCGGGGCGCGGTATTCGGAGCTTACCAATCTCAAAGTCGAGGACTTCAATCGCGCCAACGCAAGCGTGCATGTGCGTGAATCCAAGTCGGGGCACTCACGCCATATAACGTTGACCGAAGAGGGCGTGCAGCTTTTTGCCGCTCTTACAAGCGGCAGGGCGCAGGCCGAACCCATTTTCCTCACCGCCGCGCGCGAGCGATGGAGTAAGAGCATGCAAGCTCGCCCTATGGCCCTTGCTTGCAAGCGTGCAGCCATTGAGCCGGGGGCAAGCTTTCACGTTCTACGTCATACCGCCGCAAGTCACGCCGTGATGAACGGTGTGCCGTTACTCGTTGTCGCCCGCAATCTCGGTCATCGCGACACAAGAATGGTTGAACGGCACTACGGACATCTCGCTGATGAGTACGTAAAGCAACAGATTGCTGATAGAGGGCCGCGCTTCGGCTTGGTTGAGACGGACGACAAGGTGCTGCCAATCAAGCGCAAGAAAGCGGTGTAGCTTGCAAGTTACAATTCGGGTATGATAGAAATCCGCCGATACCGCAGCGCCAGCAATAGCGAGCCATTTACCGAGTGGCTCGCGGGCCTGAAGGACAAGCAGGCAAAAGCTCGAATCAGCGTCCGGTTGATCCGGCTACAGACGGGCAACTTCGGGGACTGCAAGACACTGCGCGATGGCGAGTGGGAATTGCGCGTGGACTACGGGCCTGGGTATCGAGTCTACTACGCTTGGGCCGATAAGACCGTCGTGCTGCTGCTGTGCGGTGGCGACAAGCGCAAGCAGAGGGCCGATATCGAGCGAGCAGTAGATTACTGGAAGGACTATCAGGAGAGAACATCATGAAGGCCGGTAGAGCAAGCGTATCTCACGAGAAGCGCGTCGTGGAAGAGCTTCGAGTCGATCCTGAATATGCGCGGGAATTCCTTAAGGCTGCGCTCGAAGAAGAAGGCCCTGCGGTCGTTCAGATTGCGCTACGCCAGCTTGCAATCGCCTGCGGCATGGCTAACGTTGCCCGGGCCGCCGGAGTGAGCAGAGAGGCCCTATATCGTGCCCTATCGGAGCGGGGCAATCCAACGCTCAAGACTGTCTCGGCGGTCGCCGAAGTCATGGGGTTGCGAGTGACGCTGGTGCATGAGAAGCCGGCGAGAAAGACCGTGCGTAAAAAGGGCGGGGAGAGGGCTGCGGCGAGAGCGGCCTAGGACTAGCCCAATTGGGGTCGGGTGAAGTCCTCTTATGAAGCAGAATCCTTGGCTAGTGCTCCTCTCCAAAGGAAAGGCGCGCAACGCTGCGAAGTCAAAGCGGCCACAGAAGCGTAAGCCAGTAAATCGAGCGGCCAAGCTCGATGATACAGAAACTACTTTCCTAGACTGCAGTGACCCCGCCAGCTTGATGCTCGCGGCAATCGCTTACCTCGCAGTCGTCGCGTACCCTGAAAAGTCGGAGTGGACAAGGAGGAATGCGTTTGTTGAAGCGTGCAAACAGCTTTGGGTACGCGAAGCGCAAAAGCGCGGATACGAGTTTGGTCCGGTCCGACGAAACAGGGATATTTACGAGTCCGGACCGATCACGCACGCCTTCCGGCGGATTCGAGATACGAGAATTCCGTCGGCAGAAGCTGCGACGATGTTTCTGTTGAATCGGCGCGGGCCGATTCAGTTGCGGTTTCTAGGTAAGGGCGAGCGGCGCGTAGACGAGGCGATCAAATTATTTGTCGCTGGCCTCCCTGCCTGGAAGGTTTCAAGGTTCGCTGCTTCCGTGGAAGAAAACAAGCGAGTTCGCTTCAAGTATCAAAATGCGTACATCCGACAGTGGGCACCAACGTTGCCGGTGCTCCATCTCTCCATGGCGCTGCACTCTGTGTTGATTGAGCGCAAGTGCACCCTTTGGGTCTTGTTGCTCGAGCCGGCCTGGGTAGTCAGAGCCATGCAGACGGCAGAGGGATTCCGCGCTTTCCTTCTCGCCAGCATCGTCGCCCTGCCTCAGAGACCTGTCAGATTGGTTACGATGCCATGATTTGAATATAAGGTTTTTGTTTTAATCGTTCCGTGTGCAACAGCATCCTTGCGAGCAGCCATGGAACGAAACCCCCTTCAACTTTCTTTCTCTGTTCAGAATTTTTGCCGCGTTCACGATATGTCGCGCTCGCAATTCTATGAGTTGCGCAAGCTCGGACTCGCCCCGCGCCTCTTCTACATTGGTCGAAAGCCGCTAATTAGCGCGGAATCAGCGGCGGAGTGGCGCGCGCGCATGCAGGACCTCGCCGCAGGGCGTGAGGCAGCGTGATGACCCTCGGAAACGAACGCGCCGCCGGCGGGGGCCAGGCGGCGCGGAGGAAAAACAAGCAAGCTGAAACGCACTCTACGAGCACGGCAACTGTCGCGCAAGCAGTACCCCCACGCAAAACAATTTCCAAAACGTTGATGGTGAATAGGCTTTCCGTGGACCTCCCGCGCGAGGTGCGGGAGAAAAAAGCGTGGCTACTCTGGCGCGCGAAACCACGCAAGGGGGAGGCCGGGAAGGTCGACAAAATCCCCTTCTACATCGACGGCATGCAGCGTAATGGCGTGCAAGGCGGCGAAGCGGACCGCGCGAAATGGGCGAGCTTTACCGCCGCGCGCAGGGCGTTCTTGGCCGGAAGGTACAGCGGCCTTGGCCTCGCCATGAATGGCGAAGTTGTCGCAATTGATATCGACGGGTGCATCGATCCCGAGAGCGCGCTTTCGCCGCTGGCCGCAGAAATTATCGAAAAATTTCCTTCCTACACGGAGATGTCGCCGAGCGGTCGCGGCTTGCGCATTCTGTATCTTGGTGAGCATCTCGACGCGAAAAATCACGAGCGCGGTGTTGAAGTTTTTTCGAAGAGGGGCTTTGTCACCATCACGGGTGAGCGCCGCACCGCCGACGGCATCGCCACGTTTACGCCTGAGCTCGGGGAATATCTCGATCGGAAATTTTTTCAACGCGCGAACGGCCACGATAAAAAGAATGAGGCCGCACCTGCGCTCACGGTGGATGCGCAGGTGCTCGCCGATCTGCGCGGTGCGCTCGAAGCGATATCGCCAGACGGATATGACGAGTGGATTCGCGTTGGTCTCGCGCTACGCGGTCTAGGCGCCGTCGGATTTTCACTCTGGCGCGAGTGGTCGGCCAAGAGCCGGAAGTTCGATGAGGCGGCGTGTGCCGCCAAGTGGGCAAGCTT
>CAZILI010000053.1:0-6675 GCA_964539965.1 uncultured Burkholderiales bacterium
AGACATAGTGCAATCGAACCCACGCACCCAGCTCGCCCAGCGCCCGGGCCACGTCGGTGAGGCGCGTTCGAATCGGCCGCCCGCCCCAAAACGCCGTACGGTATTTCAGATCGACGCCGTAGGCGCTGGTGTCTTGTGAAATCACAAGCAGTTCCTTGACGCCGGCACGCACGAGGCTTTCTGCCTCGCGCATGACTTCGCCCGCCGGCCGGCTCACCAGGTCGCCGCGCATCGAGGGGATGATGCAGAAGCTGCAGCGATGATTGCAGCCTTCGGAAATCTTCAAGTACGCGTAGTGGCGCGGCGTGAGTTTGATCCCTTGCGGGGGTATCAAGCTGGTGAACGGGTCGTGCGGCTGTGGCAGATGCGCGTGCACGGCATCCATCACCGCGTCCTTGGCGTCAGGTCCGGTCACCGCGAGCACCGAGGGGTGCGCTTGCTTCACCACCTCGCCCTGCGCGCCGAGGCAACCGGTCACGATTACCTTGCCGTTTTCCGCCAGCGCCTCGCCGATCGCCTCCAACGACTCGCGCACCGCCGAGTCGATGAAACCGCACGTGTTCACGACCACGAGGTCAGCGTCTTGGTAGGTTGAAGCGACGACGTAACCTTCGGCGCGAAGCTGGGTCAGGATCCGCTCGGAGTCGACCAGCGCCTTGGGACAGCCTAGCGAGACAAAACCGACTCTGGGCGCCTTTGCCGGCATGGACCTCGACCGACTCAGGGGCCGGCCTTCTCGGGCTTGTTGCGCTTGGGCTTGGCCTTGGCCTCACCGGCGGGAGCGGCCGGCGCAGCAGAAGCGCTGCCGTCGTTGGCGCTCGTCGGCTGGAAGCCGAAGCTCGTGAAGAAGCTGCCGGCTTGCTTCTGCATCTGCTTCTGCATGTCGAGAAACATGTTGGCGCTCTGCTCCAAGTAGTTCCCCATCAGACCCTGCATCACCGGCCCTTGCGCCTTGAAGAACTGCGCCCACATGTCGGGGTTGAGCGCCGTCGAGTTGCCGTATACCGCGCGGGCATGCTCTTGCAGCTTCTGCTGAACGTCAATGAAGGAGCGAATACCACGCTCGAGGAACGAGCCCATGACGCCTTGCATGGCATTGCCGTAGCAGCGAATCATGTGCGCCAGCATGTCGCTGGTGAAAATCGGCTCGCCGCCGCTCTCCTCCTCCAGAATGATCTGCAGCAGGATGCTGCGGGTGATGTCGTCGCCGGTCTTGGCATCGAGCACGCGAAACTTGGCGCTCTCCAGCACCAGATCGCGCACTTCTGCAAGCGTGATGTAGGCGCTCTTGTCTGTGTCGTACAGCCGCCGATTCGGATATTTTTTTATCACGCGGGTCTTATCTGCTGTCACCATCGGTATTCCCTTGTGCAAGGACACATTTACCCCCCTCGCGGATCATACCATCTCCGTCCCAAAGGTGGGTAATATATTGAATTATCGATATTTATCAATTGTACATAGATTATTTTGCGTTGCAGCAAAAAAACCTTGACACGGCATCGGAGGATACGGATAATCGTTCTTGTTGCGGTGCAGCAAGCGCCGCGGAACCGACCAACCGAAGGAGCCTGACTATGTTTCCTGCCCCCGAACAACTGACCGAGTTCAACAAGGCCGCGCTCGATACCACATTTCGATTCGCCAAGGCGTCATTCGATGCAGCGGAGCGCCTAGTCAGCTTCAATTTCGAGGCCGGGCGCGCCGTGTTCGCCGACACCGCTAAGACCGCGCGCGCGCTGGTCGACGTAAGAGACGTACAAGACTACTCGACCTGGCGCGCCAAGAGCGCCGACGCCAGCGCCGAAAAAGCGATGACCTACGCCAAAGGCTTGTACGATATCGCGCAACAAGCGCAAGCCGAACTGTCTGGACTGGTCGAAGAGCGCTTTGCCGAGATGAACAAGCAAGTTGCGACCACTCTGGACAAGGCCATGAAAGCAGCCCCGGCCGGCGCCGACGTGATCGTCGCCGCGATCAAGTCCTCGGTCGCCGCCGGCACCGCCGCAGTCGACAGCATGACCAAAGCGGCCAAGCAAGCAGCGAGCTTCGCCGACGCCGGCATCAAGGCCACCGCAAACGCTACCGCAGCGGCCTCCAAGGCATCGCGTAAGTAAGTCTATCAACGTCTCCTCCTCCTTTACGCTTTAAGTCTCCCCTCGAGTGTAAAGGTTAGCCCCGCGACGCAAGTCGCGGGGCTTTTCTACAGCTACACACGGCGCGGCCGCGCCGACTAATACATGTGTTGACCGCCGTTGATCGAGAGATTGGCGCCGGTGATGAACGCTGCTTTCTCGGATGCGAGATAGGCGACGGCTTCGGCTATCTCGTTCGGCTCGGCAAGCCGCCCGGCTGGGATCTCCGCCACTATCCTCTCCCTGATATCTGGACGAATCGACATGACTAAGTCGGTGTTCACGTAGCCGGGCGACACGGAATTCACCGTCACCCCATATTTGATGACCTCTTGCGCCAGCGCCTTGGTAAATCCGTGCAAGCCGGCCTTGGCGGCCGAGTAGTTGGTCTGCCCGAACTGCCCTTTTTGGCCGTTCACCGAGGAGATGTTGATGATGCGGCCCCAACGACGCTCGATCATTCCGTCGATCAACTGGCGAGTCACGTTGAAGGCGCTATTCAGGTTGACGTCGATGACCGAGTACCAGTCCTCCTTCGACATCTTGCGCAGCACTTGATCGCGCGTAATGCCGGCGCAATTGACCAATACGCTCACCGGCCCGACTTCCGCTTCGATCACCGCGGTCATGGCTCGCATCGCGTCGAAATCCGCGACATCGCCCGGTATTGCACGGCTACGCGCGTGGCCGAGCGCCTGCATGGTCGCCAGCCAATTGCGCTCGCTACCCGGCACCAAATAGTTGGCGACCACCACGTGACCGTCTCGAGCTAAGCAGGCGCTGATGGCGGTGCCGATGCCGCCGACTCCGCCGGTGATAAGAGCGATTCGATCGGTCATCTCTGGTAGGCAGTCTTCTTGTCGTGGAGTCGGTCTCGGCACACGGGCCGCACGGGCGCGGCGCTAGGCGTCTGCGCCGGCTTCTAGAAAAGCTGCCGGGCGCCTCGCTAGAACATGTGTTGGCCGCCGTTGATGGAGATGTTCGCGCCGGTAATGAAAGCAGCTTCCTCGGACGCCAGGTAGGCCACCAAGCCGGCGACCTCTTCAGGCTTACCGAGTCGTCCCACCGGGATCTGCGGGAGGATCTTGGAATCGAGTATTTCCTTCGGAATCGCCATCACCATTTTGGTTCCGATGTAGCCCGGCGAAACGGTATTGACCGTGATACCCTTGCGCGCCACTTCCAGCGCCAAAGCCTTGGTGAACCCATGCATGCCGGCTTTCGCGGTCGAGTAGTTGGTCTGGCCAAACGCACCCTTTTGCCCGTTCACTGACGAGATGTTGATCACCCGCCCCCAGGCGCGATCGAGCATGCCGTCGACGATCGGCTTGGTCACGTTGAATACGCTGTTGAGATTGGTGTTGAGAACCGCATCCCAATCCAACTTGGTCATCTTCTTGAACGTCATATCCCGCGTGATGCCGGCGTTGTTGACCAAGATATCGATCGGCCCCAATTCGGCGTGCAGCTTTGCCACCATCTGTTGGCAGGATTCATAGTCGCCGACGTCGACTTCGTAGGCATGAAAGGCGTAGCGCTTCTCTTTCATGGCGGCGAGCCAGTCTTGCGTGCCGCTGCGGTGCGGTGAGTAGGTGAGCACCACCCGATGCCCGGCGTCTGCCAGGCGCATGCAGATGGACTCGCCGATTCCGCCCATGCCGCCCGTTACCAGTGCGAGTCTTTGTGCCATGTCTCTGTCCTTCGATGTAGATGGGTGAATAGGATTGCTACAGCCTCTGCAAGACGTAGCTTCCGGGCGCGGCTTCAAGCGGCTTTTGCTTGGGGCCCCCTAGGGCACGGCGCGCGGCCTTCTTGTGGCCGGCGTGCTGCGCGAGCCAGGCACTCCAGTGGCGCCACCAGCTTCCCTCGATCGCTTGCGCCCGCTCGAGCCACTGCTCGGCCTCGCGCGGCGCGGCGCCGGAGACCATCCAGAAATTGCGCTTGTTCTTGGAGACCGGATTCATCGAGCCCGCGATGTGGCCGCTCGCTCCGAGCACGAACGTGGATTTCCCGCCGAGAAAGCGCGTGCTGGCGAACGCGCTCTTCCACGGGACGATGTGATCCTCGCGAGCGGCAAACACATAGCTGGGCACTCGGATTTTTCCCAGATCGATCGCTTCGCCACACATGGTGAGCTTTTTCGCCTTGACGAGATCGTTGTGGTGATAGCAATTACGTAGATAGTAGGCGTACATCGGACCGGGCAGATTGGTCGCGTCGCTGTTCCAGTACAGGAGATCGAACGCGGGCGGGCGCTTCCCCTTGAGGTAGTTGTTGACCACGTAGGTCCAGATGAGGTCGTTGGCGCGCAAACTGGAAAACGCCATCGCCAGCTCTTTGCCGGACACCAGGCCGCCGTGCTTGAACTGTTGCTCGCGTTGCCGCACCACGTTGTCGTCGATGTACACGCCGATGTCGCCGACGTCGCCGAAATCGAGCAAAGCGGTCATCAAGGTGAGGCTCGCGATGACCTCTTGCTTGCGCGCCGCCAACACCGCCAATGCTGCGGCCAACAAGGTGCCGCCCACGCAAAAGCCGAGCACGTTGATCTTGGACTGCTTGGTGATGGCGCAAGTTTGCTCGATCGCGCTCAATACGCCGAGGTTCAAGTAGTCGTCCCAAGTAAGATGTTGCTGGTCCTGCTTCACGTTACGCCACGACACCATGAACACCGTGTGCCCCTCGCTTACCGCATAACGGACGAAGGAATTGTCCGGTTCTAAGTCCATGATGTAGAACTTGTTGATACAAGGCGGAACCATCAATAGAGGCCGCTCGTACACCTGCTGGGTGAGCGGGGAGTACTGGATCAACTCGATCAATTCATTACGGTAGATGACGGCCCCAGGGCTCACGGCAACGTTCTTGCCGACCTCGAACGCCTCCTCGTCGGTCATGGAGATGCGTCCCTTGCTCGCATCCTCCATGAACTGGCGCATGCCGTGCAGCACGCTTTCGCCCTTCGTTTCTAGGGCAAGCTTGAGCGCCTCCGGATTGGTGGGCAAGAAATTCGACGGCGCCACCGCGTCGATGTACTGACGAGCAAAGAAGGTCAGTCGCCGCTTGGCCGCGGCATCGAGTTCGAGCTTATCCACGGCGTCGGTCAGCCAGTTGGCGGCGAGAAGGTAGGACTGGCGCAAATAATCGAACAGCGGATACTCGCTCCACTCGGCGGCGCTGAAGCGCCGGTCTGTCGTGCGGCAATCGGCCTCAGGCGGCGCGCCCACGCTGCGGCCGAGGAATTCCCGCCACAGCCGGAATTGCTGCTCACAGTACTGCCGCTGCGACGCTCCCCACTGCTCCGATCCGTCTGCGAGCACGCTCACGAACTGCCGATACGTGGAAGCGAAATCCCCGCCCGGCGCATACGCTAGCGCGCCGCTCCAGGCCTTTAGCATCGCGGCGTTAACCGCTTGGATCTGCTCTGCCAGCGTGTCTGTGTTATTGCCCTGCTTTACCACTAAACGATCCCTTTCGAGCCAATCAAGCCGTCAGACTCGGATTGAGTCTCTCATAAAGCGCAATTGTGCACTGCAGCATTTTATCTGTCAATGACGACTATTACACCGCTCTTTCGAGCAGCTCGTGCCCCAAGACGATCGCGGCGATCCCTAGCGTGATGAGGATCACTTGTTGGGCGGTGGCCGCAAGCTCCGGGCGCCGATGCAGCCCCGGAATCAAATCGGCAACCGCGACGTAGAGCATGCTCGCCGTCGCCAGCGCGAGGAGGGTCGGAATCCACTGCTCCATCGCTTTCAGCGCGAGGAAACCCAACACGCCGCCGACGATGGAGGCGAGGCTAGAGAGCAGGTTAAAGGCCAGTGCTCGCGCCCGAGAGTAGCCCGAGTGCAGCAGCACGAGAAAATCGCCGACTTCTTGCGGGATCTCGTGTGCGATGATCGCGAAGGCCGTCACCATACCGAGCTGGAAGTCCGCCAAGAAGGCGGCCGCGATCAGCACCCCGTCGACGAAATTGTGGATCGTATCGCCTAGCAGGATCATGGCCCCGCTGCGCCCGTGGTCGTGCCCGTCGGTGAGCGAATGACGCATCGCCCCGTCGCTGTGGGCGTGGTGATGCCGCCACAGGACCAGCTTTTCCAGCACGAAGAAGAACAGTATCCCAAGCATGATCGCGAGCGTGGCGCGTTTGGGATCGGGACTGAGTTCGAATACGTGAGGCAAGGTTTCGAGAAAAACCGCCCCAAGGAGTGTGCCCACGGCAAAGCTCACCAACATCGGCACCCAGGAGGCACGCGCCGAAAGCGCAATCGCACCGGCGAGCAGGACCGACAGCGCGCCGCCGGCAATGGTGGTGATCATGATCCAGAAGAACGGGGACACGCGAGAGCGCAATAGGTTGCTTTTTTGTTCGCGCATTATACGAGTACAACGACGCGCGTCGAGGCGATAGTGGATCCGCCCGGAACAGCTTACGCCAACCTCACCACCCTACTCCAACCAAATCAGGCTCGCCATGCGCCCGGTCTCACCGTCGCGACGAAACGAAAAGAAAGTCTCCGCCTCGCTGTGCGTGCAACGG
>CAZILI010000053.1:6685-13798 GCA_964539965.1 uncultured Burkholderiales bacterium
TCGCCACCGTACACCTCGGTCACACCGAGGGCCTGCAAGCGGGCGCGGGCAAGCGCATAGAGATCGGCCAACCATTTGCCGCTCGCCGAGGATACGAAAGCGCCCGCCGCGCGCGCGTCGCGCTCGATGAAGGCAGCGCGCACTTCTGCACCCACCTCGTAGCGCCGCGGCCCGATGGCTGGCCCCAAGTAAGCCAGCAGTTGCTCGCCCGGCAGCTGCAGTGTGCGGACAGTCGCCTCGATTACTCCGGCACACAGGCCACGCCAACCGGCATGCGCAGCCGCCACCACGCTTGCGCCTCGATCACACAGCAGAAGCGGCAAACAGTCCGCGGTTAACACGGCGCATACGGTACCCGGGACAGCGCTGAAACTCGCATCGGCCTGCGCGGGACGTTGAAGCGTATCGGCGCCGACGACGCCCACGCCGTGAACCTGCTGTAGCCATCTGGGTTCCTGCGGCAAGCGCTCGCGCAGCAGCGCGCGGTTACGCGCCACCCGCTGCGGATCGTCCCCTACGTGATCGCCGAGATTCATGCTGGCAAAGCGCCCCACGCTCACCCCGCCCGCGCGCGCGGTCACAAGGGCATGCACGCCGGGCGGCGCCGGCCAATCGGGCACGATCTCGTTCATCGCTTCAGTCGCTCGATGAGCATGGCAAGATCGGCGGGCACTGGGGCAAACCACTTCATGGGCTCGCCCGACTCCGGGTGTAACAGCGCCAGGCGCTCGGCGTGCAGCGCCTGGCGGCGAAACTCGGGCACACCGTCCACCCCGGTCGGCCGGCGCAGGCCGTACACCGGGTCGCCGACAAGCGGATGTCCGATGGACTGCAGATGCACCCGAATCTGGTGGGTGCGTCCAGTTTCCAGGCGGCACGCGATCAAGCTGTGGTGCTCGAAGCGTTCGATGACGCGAACATGCGTGATAGCGACTTTGCCCGATGCGACGACGGCCATTTTGGTGCGGTGGCGCGGATGCCTGCCGATCGCCGCGTCGACCGGCCCCTCGCGCCGCACGACTCCGTGCACGACCGCGATGTATTCGCGGCGCACCTTTCTCGCTTGCAGTTGCCGCACCAGGTCGGTCTGCGCTCGCGGCGTCTTGGCGACCACCATCAGGCCACTGGTATCCTTGTCCAAGCGATGCACGATTCCCGCCCGGGCGACATGGCGCAATGCCGGCAATCGATGCAACAGCGCGTTCAGCAGGGTTCCCGCCCGGTTTCCGCTGCCAGGATGCACTACCAAGCCCGGCGGCTTGTTTAGCACGATGAGGCTCGCATCCTCGTAGCACACGTCAAGTTCGATGGCCTGGGGAGCATCGACAAGCTCCGCGTCTTCCGCCGGGGGCTGCACCCGAACGATTTCGCCGCCCCAGACTCTGCGCTTGGCGTCGACTCGCTCACCATCCAGGAGGACGAGACCCTCCTTCAGCCAGCGCTGCAGGCGGCTGCGCGAGTGCTGCGGCAACAATGCGGCTAGCGCAAGGTCTACACGAATGCCCGCGCTCGCCTCGGGAACTATTAATTCCAACGACGGGGAGGCCAATTTCGCTACGCTATAATCGGGTTTGTCTTCGCGTCCGTCGACGCGTAGTTTTGCCAAATCGCCCGGAGTGAATCGCCATGCGACATAGTGTAGCGTCAATCATCCTCTGCTTGCCGCTGCTGCTCACCGGTTGCGGCGCCTTCAAGGACAAAGCAGACGAAACCAAGAATTGGTCGGCACAACGCCTGTACACCGAAGCGAAAGGTGAACTCGATTCGGGCAATTTCGAGAAGGCGGTTAAGCTGCTGGAGACGCTCGAATCGCGCTATCCCTATGGGCGCTATGCGCAGCAGGCGCAGCTCGACACCGCCTACGCCTACTATCGGCAAGACGAGATCGCGCAGGCGGTGGCCGCGGCCGATCGCTTCATCAAGCTCCATCCGAACCATCCGAATGTGGACTACGCATACTACCTCAAGGGCTTGGCCAATTTTCGCGACGATCTGGGTCTGATACCGGTACTCGGGGGAGACGACCTGGCAGAGCGGGACCCCAAGGCGGCGCGCGAATCCTTCGAGGCTTTCAAAGAATTGACGACGCGCTATCCCGCCAGCCAATACGCCGCCGATGCGACGGCGCGTATGAAATACCTGCACAACGCGATGGCCCTGCACGAAGTGCGCGTGGCGGAGTACTACTTTCAACGTGGAGCGTACGTCGCGGCGGTAAACCGCTGCCAATACGGCTTGACCAACTTTCCGCAGGCGCCGGAGCTGGAGCGGGCCTTGTACATCATGGCCAACTCATACGAGAAGCTCGGGCTGCCGGACCTGCAGGCCGATACGCTAAAAGTCTTGAAACAGAACTTCCCGAACAGCGCACTCCTTGCGGGAGACAGCGCGCCCTGGTGGAAGTTCTGGGCAAAGTAGCGCGGACTTCGCTGGTTGTGGCCGGCCGCTGTAAGCTCGGTCGCATGGGCGGCGACTTAGAGCGATGTCGCTATTGCGGAGTCCCCGGTGAGCGTTCCCGAATTTGACATTTGCGTGATAGGAGGTGGCGCCGGTGGGCTCGTCGTCGCCGCCGGCGGCGCGACGCTTGGCGCGAAGGTCGCGTTGGTCGAGCGGCACGAGCAAGGCATGGGCGGGGACTGCCTGCACTATGGCTGCGTGCCCAGTAAGACGTTGCTCAAGTCAGCCAAAGTGGCACACCTGATGCGCAGCGCCGAGCGCTACGCCCTGCCCGCGGCAGACCCACAGGTCGACTTAGCCAAGGTCATGCAGCGTGTCGCCGGTGTTATCGCGTCGATTCAGCCGCACGACAGCCCGGAGCGCTTTCGCTCCTTGGGGGTGGATGTCCAGTTCGGCTCGGGTAAGTTTTTGAGCCCAAGTTGCTTTGAGGTCGGTGGCCGAAGACTCACGGCCAAGCACTTCGTGATCGCCACGGGATCCCGCCCCGCCGTACCGCCCATTCCCGGTTTGAGAGACATCTCGTTTCTCACCAACGAATCGGTGTTCGCCTTGCGCGAGCCGGTCGGAAGCCTGATCATTGTCGGCGCTGGCCCGATCGGATGCGAGATGGCACAAGCTTTCTCGCGGCTGGGCAGCAAGGTCACCGTGGTGGACTTGGTTTCTCGTATCCTACCTCGCGAGGACAGCGACCTGTCCGAGGTCGTCGGTCACGCCATGGCGGCCGACGGCATCGACTTCCATCTCGGCGCGACCGTAACTCGGGCGGAAGCCGGCCTTAGCGGTCCGATTCTCTTCTTGAAGCGCGAGGGCGGAACCGAAGTCAAACTCGAAGCGAGCCGCCTCCTGATCGCCGCGGGCAGACTGCCCAACGTCGAAGAGCTGGACTTGGCGGCCGCTGGCGTGGTGCTCAAGAACGGACGCATCGTCAGCGATGCAAGTTTGCGGACCGCCAATCGACGCGTTTACGTGTGCGGCGACGTCACGGGTGGACCTCAATTCACCCATATGGCCGAGCATCACGCCGGCGTGATTCTACGCAACATCTTGAACCCGCTACCCTTCAAGTTCGCGAAAACGCAAACACGCGTCGTGCCCTGGTGCACATTCACTGAACCCGAATTGGCACGCGTGGGAATATCGGAGACCGAGGCCAAGGCGCAGAACCTGCCGCATCGTGTGTACCGATTCCCATTTCATGACCTAGACCGCGCACGGGCCGAGGGCGAAACCGAAGGACTCGCCAAAATCGTGACCGATCCGAAGGGTAGAATCTTGGGTGCTGCCCTAGTGGGCGCACACGCCGGAGAGATTATTCACGAGTACCTGTTGGCGATCGCCAAGGGGATGCGCACAAGTGATTTGTCTGACGTGATCCATATCTATCCGACCCTTGCCCAGGTCAATCGACGCGTGTGCGATCAGCGCCGAAAAGAGGCGCTCACGCCGAACGCCAAGAAGTGGATCATGCGTATCGCGAGGCTACGAGGCACGCCGTGAAAGCCCAAGCCGGAAGCGTCTGGCTCAAGGCGCTCGTGGCGTTGCTCGTTCTGGGGAGCGTCGCAGTGTTTTTCCTTCTCGGCGGGCAGCAGTATCTTTCGCTAGAAGCCGTCAAGCAGCACCGCGATGCGCTCATGGAGTTCACCGACCGACACTACCTCATCATGATGCTGTTGGCGTTTCTCGTCTACACGGTGGCGACTGCACTGAGCTTGCCGGGAGGTTTGCCCCTTTCGCTCACGGTTGGTCTCCTGTTCGGGCGTTGGGTGGGGACCGTCCTCATTGTGGTTGCGGCGACCGCAGGGGCGACACTGGTATTTCTCGCCGCCCGCTACCTGTTTGCCGATGCTGCCCGCAAACGAATGGGCGGGTTGGCGCAAAAGATCAACGAGGGGTTTTCTCAGGATGCTTTCCACTACATGCTGTTCCTTCGTTTGGTGCCGCTGTTTCCGTTCTGGCTGGTGAACCTAGCGCCCGCTTTCACCAACATCAAGTTGCGAACCTACGTCCTCGCCACCGCGATCGGGATCGTCCCCGGCAGCTTCGTATTCGCCAACCTCGGTCGCACGCTGGGAGAATTGGAGTCTTTGCAAGGACTGCTTTCCAAAGACGTGCTCATTGCGTTCGCGCTGCTCGGCGTATTCGCTCTCGTGCCGATAGTGATAAAACGGGCACGTAGCCGGCGGAAAGCTTTCCTCGCATAGGAGCGAGGCTGCGCATCCATACCAGGGCCACGCGCGTATGTTCAAAGATGACACGACAGATGCGACCAAGATGAGACCAGTTTCACAGTCCTTCCGCCCTCTGCTCTTCGCTCTATTGCTTTGCCTAGGCCTCACCGCCCGGGGGCAAAGCCCGCATGCGCCGCTCGACACGATATTGAGATCGAGCGTCGTAGACGGTAAGGTCAACTACGGCGCAATCGGTGCCAACCCGGCGTTTGCAGCCTACCTACAGTTTCTCGCCGAACCTCGTACCCATGCGCGCCAGGGCGAAAAGCTCGCACACTGGATCAATGCCTACAACGCATTCGTGATCAAAGGCATACTAGATGGTAGATCACCCGGTTCCCTGCTGCGCCGACAGGCGTTCTTCAAACTAGCTAAGTACCGGCTCGATGGAGTAGAAATCAGTTTGGACACATTAGAGCACAAGATGATTCGCCCGCTCGCAGACCCCCGTATCCATTTCGCGGTCGTTTGCGCGGCGCTCTCTTGCCCCCCGCTGCGCGCGGAGGCGTACACGGAAGAAAGGCTAGACAGTCAACTCGAGGAAAGCGGCCGGAACTTCGTCAACGATCCGAACAAGAACCGGTTCGACAAGAGCGATAGGACCGCTCACTTGTCCGAGATCTTCAAGTGGTTTGCCGAAGACTTCGACAAGAGCGCAGGTTCGGTGCAGAAATTCGTAGCGAAGTACGTGCACGATCCGCAGGTGGCGAAAGAACTCGCGCAGGACGGCTATAAGGTCAAGTACCTGACGTACGACTGGAGCCTGAACGGCACGCCGCCATGATAGCGGGCGTCCTGCCATGCGATGTTCGGCGACTTCGTACCCAGGTCCGGCGACGCGCCGGCTGCGCCTCCGGCCGAGCTTGCACCGGGGGCGCACTCCCCGAATCGACCCCACCGCCGCTCTCTTGAGTATGCGCTTGTCAGTCATCATTCCGGTACTGAACGAAGCGCAACGAATCGTGCCGTTGTTGGAGACATTGCGCTCGGGCTGCGATGGCGATCAGGAGGTCATCGTGGTCGACGCCGCCAGTTCAGACGGTAGTGCAACTCTCGCGCGGCCTCTCGCTGATCGCGTCATTTCAACTTCGGCCGGCCGGGCCTTGCAGATGAACGCGGGCGCAAGGATTGCGACCGGAGAAGTCCTGCTTTTCTTACATGCAGACACTACACCGCCTCCAGACTTCGCGCTCGCCATCGAACGCGGCTTGCGGCAGCAAGGGCGCGGTTGGGGGCGCTTCGACGTACGGCTATCCGGCCATTCGCTGCTGCTACGGGTAGTCGAAGCACTCATGAATTGGCGTTCTCGAGCGAGCGGAATCGCTACGGGTGACCAAGCGATCTTCTGTCGGCGCGGACTGTTTGAGCAGGTCGGGGGATTTCCGGACATCGGGCTGATGGAGGATATTGTGCTGAGTTCTCATCTAAAGCGTGTTGTCGACCCTGTTTGTCTGCGAGAACGAGTAACGGTATCGAGCCGGCGCTGGGAACGGGACGGAATCTTGCGAACTGTCTTGTTGATGTGGGGTCTGCGGTTGGCGTTTGCCTTGGGCGTCGATCCCGCGAAACTCTCGCGGATCTATTACCCGCCAAGGGCTGGCGCATGAGTTCGGGTTCGAAACACGACGGCACGCGCATCCTGATCCTTGCCAAGACCCCGCTCGCGGGCAAAGTCAAGACTCGTCTAATCCCCGCTTTGGGCGAACAGGGCGCCTGCCGACTGCACGAGTCGATGATCAATCACTCCCTCGAGATGGCGAGCTCGGAGCTTCGGGGGGCCGTCGAGCTGTGGTGTACTCCTACAACGCAGCATCCCTTCCTTATCGAAGCGGCGCGGCGCTACGGCGCCGCGCTGTATACCCAGGTCGGCGATGACCTGGGCGCGAGAATGCACCGTGCTGTGGTAAGCGCGCTCGAACGCGCCCGTGCTGCCGTTCTTATAGGCTGCGATTGCCCGGAGTACACCAGCGCCTATCTAGCTCAAGCCGTCGCCGCCCTATCGCGAGTCGAGGTCGTGCTAGGACCGGCCCGAGACGGTGGCTATGCCCTCGTCGGGATGCGGAGTCCACATCCCGAACTGTTTTGTGAAATGCCCTGGGGCCGCGACGATGTAATGGCTGAAACTCTGCGCCGACTAAGGCGTGACCGCGTGCAGTTCTTCCTACTGCCTGAGGTGGCCGATATTGACCGCCCGGAAGACTTGCGCGGCCTTGCAGGCGATGCTCGCTTCGCACACATAGGGAGTCTGCTTCTGGACAAAGCGGACCGCGCTCGCTAGGATGCGTGCATTTCATTCGACTCCGACACCCCGAACCGAGGATCTCCCTTGAAGCGCGTACTCGTCTTGTTCCCCAATGAATGGGACCACCTCGAGTTCTCTGCCGCCCGCTATCCAGGCCGCTATCGGTTTTATTTCGAGGGTTTCGAT
>CAZILI010000054.1:0-12404 GCA_964539965.1 uncultured Burkholderiales bacterium
TGAAGAACGGCGCTCCGATCCAGACGTTGACCAGGATCACCGCGAAGCGCGCCCAACTGGGATCGCTCAACCACGGGACCGGCGCCATGCCGACGCGCTCGAGGAGCCAGTTGAAGGCACTGTACGAGGGGTCGAACAGCCACAGCCAGGCGAGCGTGCTCATCGCCGGGGGAATCACCCAGGGTACCAACAGCATGCCGCGCCATTTGCGCTGACCGCGCAGCGGCGTGTTGTGCACGCAGTGTGCGACGATGAAGCCGATCAACGCCTTGAACAGTACGGCGCTGAGCGCGAACACGAGCGACTGGCGTACCACCATCCAAAACGTGTCGCGCTTGAACAGGAAGCCGAAGTTGGCGAGGCCGACGAAGCGCTGCATCGACTTGTTGAGGGTGGCGAGATGGACCGAGTACAGCGCGGGATACAGAACCAGCGCCGCGATCAGCAGAATGAGCGGCAGGGTCAAGCAAAACGCGACGGTAGACTTGCGGTTGGCAAATCGACGTCGACTGAGGCGTCCGAGTACGTTGTGCCCCTTTGTGGATTGCCCGCGCATGCTCCTCCTGCCGGCGAGTGGTGCGCGCAGTATACCGGGTGAGCAGGCTACGGAGCGGAGCGGCGGTCGGCTATGTCGTGCCTTGCCGCGCATGGCGCGAAAGCGCTGCCGCGGCAATGTGGGACTGGTTCAGAGGTTCTTGACTAGCGCGGTAGCGCCGACACCAATGCGATCAACTCGCTCTGCCGCGCGACACCCGCCTTGCCGAACACGGCGGCGAGCTGCGACTTGGCCGTGTTGGGCGAGATACCGAGCGAGGCGGCGGCCGCGGCGAGCGGGCCACCTTGGCACAGCGCGGCCACCAGGTTAGCCTCAGCGGCGGTCAGATTGAGTGCTTGAGCGATGCGCGCGGGAGCCGGCGCATTGAACGCGTCGATGCGCAACAGCGCGCAGGGCGCTCCGACGCGTGCGTGCAGCGTGCTTCGCGCTAACGGCGCCACCGTTACGAAGGCGGGCGTGCCGTCGCGGCCGCGCAAGGCCAGGCTGCGCCCGGCCGGCGAAAACTCGTCGTCATGCCGCGTCTCGATGTCGCAACACGCCCGGACGGCGCGCATGACCTCGCGCGTGCGGGCACCGACGAAGGAAAGCTTGCCGTGGCGATGGGAGACGAGATTGCCGCTGCGCAGTTCCGCGCTGAAGGCGAGGTTGGCGTGGCGCACGCGAGCGGCGGCATCGACGCAGCAAATCGGCTCGGCGAGCTCGTCCAATACCGCACGTGCGAGGACAGCTTCCCACAGGTGCGGCACATCTCGTCTATCGTCGATGGGTCGCGCGACGCGGCGAGACCCGTCCGCAGGTTCGGACGCAAAGATCGGATCAACTGACTGGTTCAATGGACCCCCGCTGCAGCGCCCCTGCTGGGGTGGGGCCATGATCGCTTTCATCACCCGTTCGGGTGATGCGTTTTTTGAGGTGTACCTATAACCTCAATCGCTGCCACAGTCAATAGTCTTGCGGCGCACGCAGGGATCATCAATTCGAGGAGAAAACCAAGATGAAAGTAAGTTACATCGTTGCGGCTGGATTGCTCGTCGCCGGGTTGGCAGCGCAAGCCGAAGCCATGAAAGAGCTGGATGTCTATGCGGGCAACGTCGGTAAGTGGGATTGCGATGCGAAGGAAGTCGGTTCCGGCAAGGCGTTCAAGGCCGGGCTGGAATACACGCGCGAATTCGACGGGCACACCTACGTCGAGCGCTATTTTCGAAGTGCCGAACGCCGAGCGTCCGAACGCGTGGAAGGGCATTTTTATCATGTCCTACGACGCGCAGGCCAAGCGCTGGGTGCGTAACGGGGTGGACAACTCAGGCGAGCGCAATGCCGCCAGTTCCACGGGCTGGAACGGCGACACCTGGGTATGGGACAACGACGGCGTCGCTATCCCGATCACCAAGCGTGGCGCGAACGCCTTCACCTTTGCAGTCGACGTGAAAGAAGAGGGCAAGTTGAAGCGTGTCGTCGAAGGCGCGTGCAAGCGCATCTAATCCATTTCCATTTCGCAAGGAGGCTGGAACATGTTTGAAGCAAGGAATCTGCTCGGCGCGCTGGTAGGCGCCGCTATCACCTTAAGCCCGTTGGCCGCGTCCGCGGACGACGGTATATTGCAAGCGCGGCTCACGCCCTGTCCGGCGGGGGCGCCGGACACCAACATCGGCGACGTCAATGCGTGCGGCCTATCTTGGACGCTCGCCGAGGGCAGGGCGCAACTGTCCGCCAACGGCAAGATCTTGGTGAAGGTGAAAGGGCTGGTCATCAACGATGCGCGCCGTCCCGATCTCGTCGGGACTCCCGACGGCGTGACCAAGGTCTACGCCAGCCTTGTGTGCGGCGGCAACGCGGATCGGCGCGTCGTCGCGAGCACGCGGCTATTTCCGATCAACGTTCACGGCGACGCCAAGATCCTCGACAGGATAGTGTTGCCCGCCAGCTGCATCGCGCCCGCCATCGTCGTACGCGAGTCGGACTTTCCCGCCCAGGGCTGGCTCGCTGCCACCGGCTTCTAGGCACCGCCTTCGCCTGGCGCGTTTCCCCGCGCCAGGCTGTCACCGCTACTCGCACCCCGATGCCGCCCGGGAGGCGAAGGTTTTCACCCATTTTCTTCAATAGCTGGGCTTTCCTCTTTCGTTGGATTTCGATCAAAAAGAACTCGCCGACCTATGGCGTGCGCAATGGCAGTTGCCGGCCGACACAGCGATATTGAGATCAATCGAAGCCAGACCTAGGCGGTTGATGGCGGCCGAGCGGCGATACGCTGGCGAGCAGCGTCTAGCATGGGTTGTTTGACCCTAGGGCCGAGGTTCGACAACAAATGCGAGGGCTTTGAGCTAACGCAAACCCTGTGCATATTTCCCGGCTAGGATGCTCCCTGACCGAGTCCCTAACCGCAAAGGAGCAAATTCCATGATCAGTGAAGTCGCGGGCGATATCCTGCTGACCCAAGCGCAAGCGATCGCTCATGGTGTCGCGCCCAACGATCCTTTCCAGAGCGGCCTTGCGCATCAATTGCGCGAGCGCTGGCCGGCGATGTACAAGGATTTTCGCCACTATTGTCAGACGCAGCACCCCAAGCCGGGCGAGCTGTGGGCTTGGATGTCGGCCGACGGCAAGCGCATCATCAACTTGTTCACTCAGGAAGCAGCCTACGATCACGGCGCCAAGCCGGGAAAAGCGAGCGTGCAGCACATCGGCCACGCGCTGCGAGCCTTGCGGAGGTTGGCTGAAAGCGAGCGCTTCTCCAGCGTCGCGTTGCCGCGGCTTGCCACCGGTGTTGGCGGTCTAGCTTGGAGCGAGGTTGCGCCGCTACTGCGCCAACACCTCGACGACCTTGGCGTTCCGGTGATCGTCTACACCACCTATCACGCGGGACAAAAAGCGACCGAGCCGCTGTAGCGCGTATCTGCGCACCGGGTCATGGGCGACGAAATTTCCAAGACCGCGTTCGAGGCACGGGACTTCTTGCGCTTCGACGAGCGGCTAGGGACGGAGACGGCGCTCGCTTGCCAATGGCTGCGCGAGGGTCGGGTTTGCGATCAGGGCTTTGCCATAGGCTTCGAGTTGGAAGCATGGTTGCTGGATCATGGCGCTTTTCCGCACGCCATCAATGAACGCTTCCTCAACACCCTCGACCACCCGCTGGTCGTGCCCGAGCTATCGCGCTTCAACGTCGAGCTCAACTGTACGCCGCAAGCACTCGAGCGCAACGCCTTGCGCCGCGCCGAGATGGAGCTAGCGGAACTGTGGGCACAATGCAACGCCGTCGCGCATGGGCTCGACGCGAACATGGTGATGATCGGCACCTTGCCCACTATTCGCGAGCGCGATTTGACCTTGGAAAACATCTCGCCGCTCAAGCGCTATTACGCCTTGAATAACGAAGTACTGCGGCGGCGTGCCGGGCGTCCGCTCACTATCGACATCGCCGGCCGTGAGCATCTCTTCATCGAGCGTGCCGATGTCATGCTGGAAGCCGCGACGACCTCGTTTCAAGTGCATCTGACAACGCCGGCGGGGCTGGCGCGGGATTATTTCAACGCTTCGTTGATGGCCTCGGGACCGATACTGGCCGCTTGCGGCAACTCGCCGTTTCTATTCGGCAAGGCCTTATGGGAGGAAACGCGCATACCGCTGTTCGAGCAAGCAGTGTCCCTCGCCGGCATGCATCCCGGCGCGCAACGAGTGACTTTCGGCCGCGCCTATTGGGCCGATTCCCCCGCCGAGTGGCTGCAAGAGAACCTCAACGACTACCCTGTGTTGCTACCTCTATGCTTCGACGAGCCTGCGCATCGCCTGCGTCACGTGCGCCTGCACAACGGCACGATTTGGCGCTGGAACCGCCCGCTCATCGGCTTCCAGGACGACGGCCGGCCGCATATCCGCATCGAGCATCGCATCTTACCCGCGGGCCCGACTTTTATCGACATGATGGCGAACGCCGCGCTGTACATCGGCCTCACGCGTTACTTGGCGAGCGCGCCGGCGGACCAAGCCGGCTTCGACTTCGCCACGGCGCGCGCCAATTTCTACGCCGCGGCGCGCGAGGGTCTGGCCGCGCAGCTCTTCTGGCCGCGCGCAGGGAACTTGAGCGCACAACGGCTACTGCTCGATGAACTGCTGCCGCAGGCGCGCCGCGCGCTCGAGTCCCTGGGTTTGGAGGCTGATGAGCGAGCACGCTATCTCGACGTGATCGAGGCTCGGGTGACAAGCGGCCAGACCGGCGCCGCGTGGCAGCGCGCATGTCTCGCCGCTTGCGGCGGAGATTGGTTCGAGCTGATGGCGCGCTATTGCGAGCGGCAGCGCAGCCAGGCGCCGGTGCATGAGTGGGACTTGTGATACTTTTTTGCAAGTGACCCCACGGCTCACGGTTCTCAGCGATATTCCACCGGGCTTGCTCGAATGCCCGACGCGCAGCCTTGCCGGCTTGCTCCCCGGGCCAACCTTGATCCATCTGCCCGGCCGCATCCCCGAGCCCTTATTCGCGACGGTCTTGCTGCACGGTAACGAGCCGACCGGGTTCGAGGCCCTGTGCGAGGTCCTGCGCCGCTATCGGCCGCGCGGTTTGCCACGCGCACTGTCGATATTCATCGGCAACGTCGCGGCCGCAGCGCGGGGTGTGCGTGCTTTGCCGGAGCAGGCCGACTACAACCGCGTTTGGCCGGGGACGCCTAGCCCCGAGTATCCGGAGGCGCGCTTGATGCGGCAAGTCGTGGACGATATCGCCGCGCGAGCGCCCTTCGCGAGCATCGACCTGCACAACAATTCCGGCATCAATCCGCACTACGCTTGTGTCAGCCGGCTCGAGCCGGAGTTCTTGCATTTGGCACGGCTTTTTAGCCGCATCGCGGTCTATTTCGAGCGGCCGGCGGGGGCGCAGACGATCGCGATGAGTGCGCACTGCCCGTCCGTCACGGTGGAGTGCGGCCGCATCGGCACGAGTGACGGCCTTTCCCACGCGGTCGAGTTTATCGAGGCTTGCCTGCATCTGTCGCACTTCCCCGAGCACCCGCTGGCGGCGCAAGACATCGAAATTCTGCACACGCTTGCGATTGTAAAAGTGCCGTCCGAGGTGAGCATGTCTTTCGACGGCACGCCGGCCGACATACGCTTTCGCCCTGATCTGGATCATTTGAATTTCGCTCCAGCCGCTGCCGGCACAGCGCTGGGGCGCGTATCCGCCAACCCCAAAGCGCGCCTCATGGTCTTGCCGGGCAACAGGGTCGACGGCATCGGCGGGTGGTTCGACTATAGCGAACACGAAATCCGCCTCGCGCGGCCCGCCATCCCGGCGATGCTCACCTGCGACGCGGATGCGGTGCGGGCCGATTGTCTTTGCTACCTCATGCGGCGGATCGAGGCGCCCTCTCAATAGCCGCGACAACTCCACGCGCCCGTTGAGCAGTTCCGGACCGCAGTCGCAAATCTCATCCCCCACCGCTAATACAAAAGCTTCATCAGTGATCGGCAAGCTGTATTTGACGCTTTGCGCTATTCGAGTGACCAGGTCGAGCGCGAGCCCGATCGAGGGCTCGTCGAGAATCAGCAGCTTTGGTGCGTGCAACAGCGATGTCGCGATCGCCAGCATTTGAATTGTTTACTATCGGCATTACGCTTTACGAACGACAGGATTCTTCCGTTTCATCAGCTGCGAGCGGCAAACCTTACGCTCACATATCGAATCGCGGTGAATGTCCCCATCCCTCGACTCACTTACTGATCGTCAAATTGAAAGTATTGTCGCTAGTGCCGATGAGTGGGGAGTTGCTTAGAACATGAAGCGTGTGCGATCCTGGTGACAACGGGCCGATCACTGCGTACTGGCCGTCGGCAACGCCGAGTTGTGGCGAGCCGGTGACGCAAGGGTCGCTAGCCACGAGGTCCTTCGCGGCCGTGAATGACTGAAGACTCGAGGTCGCTCGACGTACCTTGACCGGGCGGCCATCGAGTGTCATAGCAAACGTAAAGCTATTGACGATATCGCTCGCACCTTGCGTAAGAAACGCTTCCAAGGTTTGCCCTGACGCGGGTTCGAAGTTTGGATCCGGGCAGGGGTAGTCGTTCATGAAAGTAACCGCGGGCGCAAAGATTACCTTCCCAGCAGGAATTGTGCATGAGAGTGTGTTGTTTCCGCCAAGCGGTGCAGCGAGAAACCAAACAGGCCCTGATTGGTTAATGCCACAGTGAGTACCAGTCTTGTCTGTTGCCGAGCTCACATTGAGTGGGATCGACATGAATCGGCTCCAGAAGGCTTCCGCCCATTGCGCCAAGGTGAGCCCATGAATTCTGGCGCCGGCGTCGCCGCGCGTGGTGCCTGCTGACGACGAAGCGCCTAAGCCGGAGGGTGTGAGCATGCGGACGCCCGCTGTCCCGCTTGTCCCAGCCATGGCCGCATTCATGGACATCACCATGCAAAGGCTCGGCAGCATGCAGCACGAGACAAGTTCCAGCTTACGTGACGAAAAGCCCTTCGTTGGCATCCAAGCTTCGGCTGCCTTTGGTGCGTGGACAGCGATCAACTTCGACATGTTTACCTCCAAGAAAGGGTCCGATCCCCCTCGATTCCAACCAAGCAACTAAACAAATTCTGGATAAGTCAATGGTTGCCGCATTGACGCAAGTCAATAATCCTCTGTGTGTGGTCAATCAGCGGCGAAGCGCCATGCCGAGCCACGGCCAGGGGATGCCAAGATCGGCCGCGGGTGCTGGTGGTATCGACATTCAGCCGTGTTTGGCGGCAATGGAGGGGGCCAAGGATGAACATCTCAGGAGCTATGGCGGTCGTTACCGGCGCCTCTAGCGGGATCGGCACCGCGACCGCACGAGCGCTCGCGGCTGAAGGTGCCCGAGTTTCGTTGCTCGCTCGCGATCGTGAGCGTTTGGACGCCATTGCCGCTGCCATTCGCGCACGGCATGGCCAGGCAGACACTTATCAAGTCGATCTCGGTGATGCGCGCGCTGTCACCAGTGTGACCAAGACGAACCTCGCCCGCGTCGGTCCGCCGCACATCTTGGTGGACAACGCCGGTGCCGGCCGCTGGCTGTCGGTGGCGGAAATCGACCCGGATGAACTCCAGCAGGCGATGG
Organism: uncultured Burkholderiales bacterium; assembly: GCA_964539965.1. Classification (GTDB taxonomy): domain Bacteria; phylum Pseudomonadota; class Gammaproteobacteria; order Burkholderiales; family JALYOK01; genus CAZILI01. The sequence continues at coordinate 7,631 of CAZILI010000054.1, forward strand.
CGCTGCCGTATTCGCCGCTTTCAACCTCACTCGTGAACTGCTGCCGACGATGAAATCGCGCGCGAGCGGGCGCATCGTTAACCTCGCTTCGGTGGCTGCTCGTTTGACTTGGCCCGGCGCGACTGCCTACACGGCCGCGCGCTGCGCCATGGACGGGTCCACCCGGGGGCTGCGCTGGAACTCGCCGGCACTGGCCTCTCAGTCACGCTCGCCATGTTCGGCTCCGGTGACAGCGAATATTGGCAGCATGATCCGGGCCGCAAGGAGCGGCTGCCTGGCATTGCATCCATGGCGCGAACCCTTTCGGTCGATGAGGCCGGCGCCGCTATCGTCTTGGCCAAACACGACCGGCGCCTGGTGTTGGCCCTGGTGTCTTCTACGTGATCTTGCTGCTGAATGTCGTATTTCCTGGCATCACCGAGCGGCTAACGCGGAGTACGGGTTGGCGTGAGCGGTGAGAGGAGACACGACGTGGGATGTCATCGTCCACTTGATCCGGCGCGGCCTCTTGTGACGCCTTGATTGTCAACGTCAAGCCGGCGTTCGATAAGCCGATCACCTCTGGTTGAACCTCGCCGCCGCTGGCCGGCATCTACCCGGGAGCTCAATCATCGCCTATGGGTAGCGACCATGCATGTTCTATTCATCACGACCGCGCACAATAGTCTAAGTCAGCGGCTCAGCATCGAATTGCGCGAACTGGGCCACCGCGTGTCCGTGTCGCTAGCCGTCGGGGAGCAGGCGATGCGAGACGCGGTCGCCGCCGCAAACCCCGACCTCATTCTCTCGCCCATGCTGAAGACGGCCATTCCCGAGGCGATCTGGCGTCGCCACACTTGTCTGATCGTGCATCCGGGCATCAAGGGCGATCGTGGGCCGTCCTCGCTGGATTGGGCCATCGCGCGGAGCGAGAAGACCTGGGGTGTAACCAATTTGCAAGCGGTGGCGGAGATGGACGCGGGACCCATCTGGGCCTCGCATGACTTCGCCATGCCGGGGCGGCCGAGCGCCAAGAGCAGCCTGTATCGGCAAGAGGTGACCGAGGCTGCCGTCGCAGGCGCCTTGGAGGCAGTGCGCCGCTTCGAATCGGGCGAGTTCCAGCCTGAGGGCCTCGACTACACGCGAGTCGATGTCCGCGGCGAGCTGCGCCCGCCCATGAAGCAGGACGCTCGCGCCATCGATTGGCACTCGGATACGACGGGCCAGATTGCGCGCAAAATCCGTGCCGCAGATTCCAGCCCGGGCGTGCTAGATGAGGCGCTGTTCGGTGAACCCTACTACTTGTTCGGCGCCCATGAAGAAGACGGTTTGAAAGGCGAGCCGGGATCGATCCTCGCCACCCGCCACGCAGCGATATGCGTGGGCACCATCGACAGCGCGCTGTGGATCACTCATGTTAGACCCAAGAGCGAAAGCGGCGTCAAACTGCCGGTAACGCAGGTATTGGGTTCGCGCCTGCGGCATGTTGCGCGATCGCCGCTCGCTTTCGACGCGAAAGACAAGTATCGGTCGTGGCGGGAAATCCGCTATGTCGAGCAAAACCAAGTGGGCTATCTCTACTTCGACTTCTACAACGGCGCCATGAACACCGAGCAGTGCCGGCGCTTGCGTGACGCCTATCTCGCCGCCCGCGCCCGCCCCACCAAGGTGATCGTGCTCATGGGCGGACGTGACTTCTTCTCCAACGGTATCAACCTCAATACCATCGAAGCCGCCGCGAGTCCGGCGGACGAGTCTTGGCGCAACATCGTTGCGATCGATGATCTCACGTTGGAAATTCTCAACACCATGTCCCATCTGACGATCGCCGCGCTGCGCGGCAACGCGGGGGCGGGCGGCGCCATGCTGGCCCTTGCTGCAGATCGCGTGTGTGCGCGCAGGGGTGTCGTGCTCAACCCGCACTACAAGAGCATGGGTCGACTCTATGGCTCCGAGTATTGGACCTACACTTTGCCGCGACGCGTCGGTGAAGACACAGCGTCGCAGCTCACCGAAGCCTGTGAGCCGATCGGCACGGCAGCCGCGCTAAGGATGGGCTTTCTCGACGACGCGTTCGGCGCAGACATCGCACAGTTCGAAGCCGAGGTGAAGGCTCGCGCGGAAATGCTCGCGCAGGACTCCTTCTTCTGGCACCTGCTGCGGGCCAAGTACGAACAACGCCTCGCCGATGAACGCCGCAAGCCCCTCGCCCGCTACCGCGAGGAGGAACTCGCTCACATGCGCGTCAACTTCTTCGGCGCAGACCGAAGCTATCACGAGGCGCGTCGGCGCTTTGTATTCAAGGGTGGGGTGCCGCAAACACGTGCCCACTCCCATCACGGAATGCTCGCCGGTGCCGTGTAGTCTTGATCGTCGAGCACGGCCCGTCTAGGGACCCTCTGATCTATTCCCACATGGCCGCGACGGTGCTTTTGCGCGATGCATGGCGAGGCGCGAGGCGCAGGGCATATTGAACATCTGGCCAAGCCTCGCAACACAGTGTCGCGCGCAGGGCGGAGCAGGACTCCATCGGCTTGCCCATGGATGCGACCGGAGACGGACGCCAGGGGCCGCCGGCCGCTTATGGCCGCCTGCGCGGTCAGATCCCCATCGCCAAGCGATGGGGACCCCTCTTCCACGCTCCGGCGGCCCCTGCTCTGCGCTCCAGCGCCCCGCCTAGCAGCTACGACCATTTCGTCGGAAACGCGGCTCATAGAGGAATAAATCAGAGGTTCCCTAGATAGCCCATGCACTTGAGCGCGATGCCCCACTCGCGCGCGCATCACCTGTCACTTGGTTTCGCTAATGTGCTAACGCGGTTCCGGGGCTAGGCCGGCCGTCTCGATTTGTCGGCCGACTGTTCTAACTCGCACGGCCGTTGCTCGGTGACGAACTGAAGGACGCCACACCGAGTGCCGCCAGAGTCGGCTATCCCTCAGCTCGCCGCGACGCGCGTCTCGCCCCTCGGCGCGTTGACAAAGCGATCGGTTTCGCATCATGATCCCGTGCTATTCGCGAAACGACACTACGATATCTACCGCTATGCGCGTCATGCGCCAGAGGGATACGATCGGGTCGCCGCTGAAATGCTCTGATGCGGGTTCGAAATGAGGAAGCTATGCATCTAAAGCGCGGCGTCACGCTTGGCCTGGTTTTGTTGGCCTTGATACACACCTCGCTTGCAACGGCGGCAGGCGGTGTCAGGCCCACGCGGTGGACGGATGCCAATATGGCTGATCTCGCCGCCGATCTCGTGGCGCTGTGGCGAGCCGAGAGCCGGCTACGGACCCTTGCCTCCAACGCCAGAGAGGTTGCGCAGATAGAACGCCAGAGACAACTGCTCGGGATGAGCGAAGATGGCGATGCGGGCCAACTCTACGAGGCCTTGACCCGCTGGTGGAAGGACAACGTCCTCGGACCCGCGTTTCGCATTGCCAACAATCCCGCTGCCCCTTGCAAAGTTGCCCAGCTTGTGTTGAGTAAGCTGCTGGAGGCGGAGCGTCAGAGCCAGCTCCTCGGTCTGGACAATCATGCCGATGTGGACCCAACGAACCCCCAGTCCCTCTTCAGCAAGGCCTTGGTGGCGGTGAAGCGCCGTTGCCTCGAACAAGCTTTTGACGCATGTATGGAGTCTGGCAACGGTCAACACCTGGCAGTGATGCTCGGTGCTGCTGTACGACAGTTTCAAGTGTTGGGAGTCGAAGACGGCGAGTTTGAAGCGCAAGCCGTCTACTTGTTTCGTCGCTGCACGGTCTATCAGCTACGTTACCATTCGCAGACTCGAGTCGAAGCCAAGACCTTCGCTTTCGGAACCGCGCAGGATGGTTCTGTGATTCTGCTGTCCGATGTCGATCCAGGCAGTGGGCTTGCGGGCCTCGCGCAACCACACAAGTGGCAAGGCCCGCGCCGGGAGGACCCTAACGACGTGCTGCAATCGACAACCGAGTGCCTCAGCAAGGCGCGACGCTCGAGCTTGGAGTGTGGAGCGCCGCAACCTACATATTCCGCGCGAGCAACAATCAGTGCAGGCAACCTGGCTATGAAGCGCTTCTACGACGATATCGAGATCACGCCGGAACCGCGCATCACATCCACCCGCAAATCAGACGGAAACGATGGGCTCACGCTGACCTTCGAGCCGCCCATGGTAGTGACCCTAGGCACTATGCGCTCGGCGGAGATGACCCTGCCGATCCCGTTGCCGGTGTCGAAGACGAACTTACTAACGGCGCATGGTCGCTCTCAAGAGAAAGACATCGAACTCTCCGCTTGGACGCGCGTGGGCAATGACGTGCTGTTCGAACGCACCATTAGCGGCCAGCAGACCGAGAAGAAAATCGTCTACTCAGACACGACCAAGTTTGAGCTGGTACATCGCCCGGATTTATTCCCCCCCGAGCAGATCATTGCGAAATGGGAATTGAACGCGCAACCCGTGCCTGAGGCACCTAATCGCAAACCGGCGCAGCCAGGCAAGGAAAGCGAGTGATGCCAAAGCTCAGCAACTGTAGGAACTTTTCAGTCAAGGAACGCCTGTTGCTCTGGTGGATTGGCCTATTTTGCTTGCTTCCTGCGCACGCGGCTCAATCCGAGGTGTTCGATATCGCAACGTTTCGCGCACCGATCGGCTGGGAGCGAATACCGGGCAAGGGGATGCTGACTTATCGTTCTCCAGAATCGCCGCTTGGCATGGCGCATCTGTTTCTCTTTCCGAGCCGGTCCACCACGGCAACCGCTACTGACAATTTTTCCGCCGAGTGGACGCGACTGGTGATAGCGGCGGTAGGAGCGGTTG
>CAZILI010000054.1:12414-13785 GCA_964539965.1 uncultured Burkholderiales bacterium
AGCCCGCATGTCGAGCAAACTTCCGACGGTTGGACGGTCGTGAGCGGAGCCGCGAACGTGACTCGACGGGGTGCAACTTTTGCCGTGCTCCTAGTCACCGCCACATCGTCGGGCCGTTCGATGAGTATCGTCGCCAATTTGGTCGGTCAAGCGTACGTTGGCGACATCGACCAGTTCTTCCGACACATTGAGTTCCAGGCGAGCGCAAGCGGCAGTGGGCCGGCTGAGCAAGTGCGGAGGGAAGAATCTTCGATCGAGGCGGCACCCGCTGCGCCGCCGGCGACTTCGGGCTCCGCCACCAACGTCGCGCATCTCGCTGCCGGCGGGATAGATCGCGATCGGCCCACGGGCTTGTTCTACCGCTTGCAGACGAATTTTACCAGCGGCCCACGCATGGAAGCGGAAGCGCGCTTGTTCTTGCCGGGCAACCGAATTGCTCGCGTTTTCCCGTTCGGTGGGGGAAATAGCTTCGATGTGTCGCGCTGCTCGCCGGACACATGCGGAAGCTACCAGTTGAGCGCCAGCAAACTCGCTGTTCGCTGGGACAACGGACAAGTCGACGCTTACACCTACAAGACGACGGCGGACGGGATACAACTCGATAGCGAATTGTTCAAGTTTGCGCGTCCGGTGGCCGAGTCCGACCTGGTCGGGAAGTGGGTGGGCGCGGGGGGCTCGGGCGATGCCTTCGCGAACGTCTACACCTTCGGGCGTGACGGCACGTTTGCGTTCGGCGCTGCGGGCAGCACCGTCGGCGGACGTTTTCGAGTGCAAGGGTTGGCGCTCATCCTCAACTTCAATGACGGGTCGACCAAGCAACGGACCCTGTTCGCAGCCGGCAGCAGCGCCCCGATCGGCTTGATTAGCGTCGATCGTGACATCTATGCGCGAAGATAGCTTCCTTGCGTAGCGACATAGCCTCGAGCGATCGCTTGAATTCAAACGTAGATGCGTCGTGCTAGCAACCCCGTTAGCCGCACGCATTTCCTCCCATGCCACTAGAGAGCGAATCGAACAAGGGATTTTGGTCTGGTGCGATGCCGACCTTGGCGAATCTACTCACGACCAAGATGATTCCGGCGGGGATTCCCTCGATGGCTTGTGCATTCAAGTTGCGAGCAGTGCAATCGACTGCAACCTCGTGGTGGTTGTCCAAAACCATTGCGCCGCCTGACGGCAAGCGCGCAAGGAACTCCCGAAAGTAACGCCGCGAGAAGCGTCGCCTGAGACCACAGCGACGGAACCGACTCCGATTCCAGCAAAGTCGCGAGCAACGCCTTGCCCTGCGCCTGGCGTGCCGACGAAACAAGGGGGCGCGTCGCTGGTTCGCAATTCGCCGTTGAGGTCGCGACTTTTTCCTCAAGAGCCACC
>CAZILI010000055.1:0-4399 GCA_964539965.1 uncultured Burkholderiales bacterium
ACGGCGCGTCGTTGCCCGACGCCGACAACGCGGCCAGCGCGGCATTGGGGCCGGGGATGGGCACCACGCGGTAACCGGCGGCGCGCGCGGCGCTCACCAGATGCGCGCCCGGGTCGGACACGGCGGGCGTGCCCGCGTCGGACACCAAAGCGACCGACTTCCCCGCGGCGAGCCAGTCTAGGATCTTGCGTGCTTGCTCGCGCTCGTTGTGCTCGTGCAGGGAAACCAGCGTCTTGTCGATGGCGTAGCGGGCGAGCAGGCGCGCGCTGATACGCGTGTCTTCGGCGGCGACGACGTCGACGGCGCGCAACACCTCGAGCGCACGCAAGGTGATGTCAGCGAGATTCCCGATCGGTGTAGCGACCACATATAATGTCGAACCCGGTCCTAGAGGTTGTGAATGACTCGCCATAGAAGAACAATCTCGCTTGCCGTGCTGGGTTTGCTCACTCTCTCGCGAGTGGCATTGTCGGCGCAAGGCGAGGAGAGCGCAACCGAAGCGCCGAGCGCGCCGGCACCGAGCGTCGAGCAAACCGCGCCGACCCCTCCGCCGGTCGAACCCAGCGCGCCGCATCTTGCGCCCCCCGAGGGGACGCCATCGGCGCCGCGGGCCGAACCGGTTTCCCCCGAACAGGCCCCCGCGCCGATCGAAGATCGCACCGAAGCGCCTGCGCCCGTGGCCGAGCCCGCGCCGCCAGCTCCACCGCCGCCGCCACACATCGCGCTGTTGCTGCCGCTCGGCTCAAAGACCTACGCGCGCGCGGCGGATGCCGTGAAAGAGGGATTCCTCGCCGCCGCGCAGCGTGCCGGCACAGACGCGGCGTTGCCGGTGACGGTGTACGAGGTAGGCGACAGCGCGCAGAGTGTGTTCGACGCCTATCTTCAGGCTGGCCAGGCGGGCGCCCGCGCAGTAGTGGGTCCGCTCACGCGCGAAGCCGTCACCGCGCTCGCCTACAGCCGATTGGTAAACGTCCCCACGCTCGGCTTGAATGTGCCGGAAGCCGGCGGCGAGTTGCCACAGCAGTTCTATTCGCTAAGTCTCGCGCAAGAGCCCGAGGCGCGACAAATCGCACGCATCGCGTTCGCAACCGGCAAGCGGCGCGCGGTGACCGTGACCGCCGATTCGCCTTTGTACCGGCGTGTTCAGAGCGCATTCGCGCAGGAATGGCAGCAACTCGGTGCCACTATCGTGGCCGATCAGCCCGTGACCGCGGACAGCAAGCGCTTGAGCGAATTTCGCGCCATGCTGAGAAGGGAGAACGTCGAGATCGTGTTCCTTGCACTCGGCGCGGCAGACGCCGGGCGTGTGCGGCCCTACATCCGCCCGACCATTCGCGTCTACGCGACCTCGCAGATACTCAGCAGCAAGACCGCGCTCACCAACCAAGAGCTGCACGGCGTGCAGTTTGTCGATATGCCCTGGCTGCTCAAACCCGACCATGCGGCAGTGATGGGATATCCGGTATCGAAAAAAGCCATGAACGCCGAGTTGCAGCGTTTTTATGCCTTGGGTATCGACGCATTCCGGCTGACTCAGCTCTTGCTCACCGATGCATCGAGCGCGCCGGCGCTGGACGGCGTGACCGGGCGCATCAGCTTGACCAGCGGACACACCTTCCAGCGCGAGTTGATGCCCGGCGTATTCGACGACAACGGCGCGGTCAAGCTCGCTACGCCATGAGGTCGCGCGGCCTGGCCGCGGAGGACTTAGCGCTTGCCTACTTGCGCGGCCACGGTCTCGAGCTGGTGGCTCGCAACTACCGAAGCCGCTTCGGTGAACTGGACCTCGTGTTGCGCGAGGGCGATACTTTGGTGTTCGTCGAGGTGCGCCTGAGAACGCGCGCCGACTACGGCGGCGCCGCCGCCAGCGTGACGCAAAGCAAGCAGCACAAGCTGGTGCTCGCCGCCCGCCAGTTTCTCGCCGAGCAGGGCAGACAGTGGCCTTGCCGCTTCGACGTGGTGTCTTGCGATGCGCTCGAGGCTGATTCGATCGAGTGGATCAAAGGCGCGTTCGGTGAATGAGCGCGACGCAGCGAGTCGTGGCAAAGGCGATGCGCTTCCTTTACAATCCAGCGCGACATGGACCTCGTCCAACGCGTAGTCGGACACTTCAAGGCAAGTGCGGAGTTAAAGCTCGCGGCGGCGAACGAGTTGGCCGGCCCGATCGCGCAGGCGGCCGAGGTGATGGTGCGTTGCTTGCTGGCCGAAGGCAAGATTCTCGCCTGCGGCAATGGCGGATCGGCCGCCGACGCGCAGCACTTCGCGGCGGAACTGCTGAATCGTTTCGAGATGGAGCGACCGGGTCTCGCCGCGGTGGCGCTTACCACCGATTCCTCGACCGTCACCTCGATCGCCAACGACTACGCTTTCGAGCAAGTGTTCTCCAAACAGGTCCGCGCGCTGGGCCGCCGCGGCGACGTGTTGCTCGCGATTTCCACCAGCGGCAACTCGCCCAACGTGATGCGGGCGATCGAGGCCGCGCATGAGCACGGCATGAGCGTGGTGGCGCTGACCGGGAGAGGCGGCGGCAAGATGGCCGCCACGCTGCGCGAGGGCGATGTCAACGTATGCGTGCCGGCCGAGCGCACGGCGCGCATTCAAGAGGTCCACCTGCTCACCTTGCACTGTCTGTGTGATGCCATTGATTGTGTTCTCTTAGGAGTCGAATGACGATGCGAAAACTTCTGCTGCTGTGTGTGATGTGCCTGCTGCCGCTGCTGAACGCTTGTGTGCCGCTGTTGATCGGCGGCGCGGTCGGCGCGGGGGCGTTGGTGGCGACCGACCGGCGCACTTCCGGCACCTACGTCGAAGACAACAATATCGAATTGAAGGCGTATCGCGAGATCAGCCACAAATATCGCGACAACTCTCACATCAACTTCACGTCCTTCAACGGCGTGGTGCTGATGACGGGCGAGGCCGCCACCGAGGCGATCAAGAAAGACGCCGAGGCGTTCGTTCGCACCGTGCCGAATGTGCGCAACGTGTTCAACGAGGTCGCGATCGCCGGCAACAGCTCGCTCGGCGCGCGCAGCAACGACACGGCGATCACCTCCAAGGTCAAGACGCGATTCGTTTCCGGCCGGCAGTTTATGGCCAATCACGTCAAGGTCATCACCGAAAACCAAGTGGTGTACTTGATGGGCATCGTCACCAAGGAGGAGGCCGACGCGGCCGCCGAAATCGCCAGCACGACCTCGGGCGTGCAGCGCGTGGTGCGCGTGTTCGAGTACATGAAGGACGGCTAGCGCGGCTGCCGAACCGCGCCGCGCCGCGGTCGGAATGGGATTGGGATGCGCGCGAGGCCGCGTTTCGAGAGCAAGATCTGCCCGCCGCAGGCGCTCGCTGCTCGCGTGGCGGCGCTGGCGCGCCCGCTGGTTTTCACCAACGGCGTGTTCGACATTCTGCACCGCGGGCATGTCACCTACCTCGCCCAGGCGGGCGAACTGGGCGTGAGCCTCATGGTGGCGCTCAACTCGGACGCTTCCGTGCGACGGCTCGGCAAGGGCGAGGAGCGCCCGCTCAATCCGCTGGAAGATCGTATGGTGGTGGTGGCCGCCCTGGAATGCGTCGCCTTGGTGACCTGGTTCGAGCAGGACACGCCGCTGGAGCTGATACTGCTGTGCCGGCCTGAGGTTCTGGTGAAGGGCGGCGATTGGGCGCCCGATCAGATCGTCGGTGCGGCCGAAGTGAGGGGCTGGGGCGGCAGCGTGCACGCGATCGAATTCCAGCACCAGCGTTCGACGACGAGCCTGGTGCAAAAGATTCGTGGCCGCTGACCTTCTTGCGTTGGCGCGCCGCGTCGAGGAAATCGTCGGCCCGCAAGGTGTACTGAGCGAGGCCGGCGCGATCGCGCCGCATCTGACCGACTGGCGTAAGAACTACCGCGGCGCCGCCGCGCTGCTGATCAAGCCCGCTACCACGCAGCAGGTGGCGGCGGTGGTCCGGCTTTGCGCCGAGGCGCGGGTGGCGATGGTGCCGCAGGGAGGCAACACCAGCCTGTGTGGAGCCGCGGTGCCGGACGCCACCGGCCGCCAGGTGGTGATCAATCTTTCGCGCATGAATAAGGTGCGTGCGATCGACTTGGACAACGACACCATCACGGTCGAGGCGGGCTGTGTGCTGGCGGAGGTGCAACGCGTCGCGCGCGAGGCCGACCGCCTGTTTCCTCTGAGTCTCGCCGCCGAGGGGAGCTGCGAGATCGGCGGCAATCTGTCGACCAATGCCGGCGGCACCGCGGTGTTGCGCTACGGCAATACGCGCGAGCTGACCCTCGGTCTCGAAGTGGTGCTGCCGGACGGCCAGCTGTGGGACGGCCTGCGCGGCCTGCGTAAAGACAATACCGGCTACGACTTGAAGCAGCTGTTCATCGGCGCGGAGGGTACGCTCGGCATCATCA
>CAZILI010000055.1:4409-13548 GCA_964539965.1 uncultured Burkholderiales bacterium
GCCGCGGTGCTGAAGCTGTTCGCGTTGCCCAAGACCCGAGTCACGGCGCTGTTGGCGGTCGCCGATCCTGCCACGGCGGTGCGCCTGCTGAAAATCCTGCGCGCCCGTTGCGGCGAAGCGCTGTCCGGCTTCGAGATCATGTCGCGGCTATGCCTGGACTTCGTGTTTCGCCACGTCGCTGGCGCGCGCGATCCGTTCACGCAAGCGCATCCCTGGTACGTGCTGGTCGAGTTGAGCGATCAATCCTCCGACAGCAATCTGTCCGAGACCTTCGAGGCGATGCTTGGGCGCTTGCTGGAAAGCGAAGTCATGGATGCCGTCATCGCGCAAAGCGAGACGCAAGCGCGTGCGCTGTGGGCGCTGCGGGAGGACATCTCCGAGGCGCAGCGGCCGGAAGGCGCCAGCATCAAGCACGACATCTCGGTGCCGGTAAGCGCCATCCCCGCATTCTTGTCGCGCGCCACCGCGACGATCCAGCAAGTCTTTCCGGGGACCCGCGTGGTGGCTTTCGGCCACATCGGCGACGGCAATATCCACTACAACTTGTCGCGCTCGCTCACCGAGAGCGACGCCCAGTTTCTCGCCAAGACCGAGCCAGTGAACCGCATCGTGCACGACCTCACCCATGAGCTGCACGGCAGCATCAGCGCCGAGCACGGGCTGGGACAGCTCAAGCGCCAGGAGATCACGCGCTACAAGAGCGCGCTTGAGCTGGAGGTGATGCGCAAGGTCAAGCGCGCGCTGGACCCGCAGGATCTCATGAACCCCGGCAAGGTCTTGTAGCTCGCACAGCACCGGCTACGAAGGTTGCTGAGGGCAGGGGATGGCTTGCAGTTCGCTACCCGGAAACTGCGCCGACAGGCTGGTCACCCGCGCGGTCAACTCGTCGCTCGGGTCGCGCACGAGAAATAGCGTGTGTTTGCGCGCCTCGCCGCGAGCCTCGATCTTGGCTCCGGTCACGCCCTTGGCCGCCAGTTCTTCGCGCCGCTTGGCCGCCGCCTGCTGCGAGGAGAACACGCCGAACGAAATCGCGTTGTGCCACTTGCCCTCTTCGCGCAGTAGGGTCACTTCGCCGACCTTGCGCTTCTTGATGTCGATCAAGCGCTGATCGGGGTCGATCGACGCCTCCCCCGCCGGCAAGTAAACCCAATACTTAGGCGCGAGCGCCAGGGTTTGCTCGGTGAGTGCGCTGCCCAAGTTGAGCGCCGTGAGCGCTTCGCGCGCTTTCGGCGCACGCTCCTCGGTGAACACACCCCAGGCAAGGCAGGCCGCCGGTGCCGCCGCCGCCGGGGCGGCGGGCGCGGGAGCAGACGGCGTCGCGGCGGGCGGCGGGGTCCTCGGTGCGGGCGGGGCAGAAGTCGACTCGCTGACCGGTCCGAGCACGCGGATGCGCTCGGGGTTGAGGTCTTGCGGCGGGGTGGTCTTGGCGACCTTGCTCGCGGCGAAGTAGTTCAACACCGCCACTAGCAAGTTGGCGACCAGCAGCACGACCACGAACACTCTCATTGCTCGGCTGCGATGCGCGCCAGGCCCAGTAAGACGAGATTGTCCACGCGCCGACAAGGCATGCCGATGTGCGGCTCGAACACGCTCGCCGCGCCTCCGCTCAAGAAGCAGAGCGGCTCGCCGTGACCGGACTGCACCATGAGCTGGCGCATCCGCTCGATGCTGCCGAGCACGGCTTGCAGCGCGCCGCTGTAGACAGCATCGCGCGTGTTGGTGGGAAAGGGCTTGAGTTCGCCGTGATCGACGCGTATGCCCGCGGTTTTCGTCGACAAGGCCTCCAACATCAAGCGCACGCCTGGGACGATGAGGCCGCCGACGAATTCGCCGTCGGGGGACAGCGCATCCACAGTGACGGCGGTACCGGCGTTGACCACCAGTGCGGCGCCACTGTGCAGGTAGCGGGCGGCGATAAGCGCGCACCAACGATCGCTGCCGAGTTGACTCGGTTGTTCGTAGCGATTCTTCACACCGCACTGCTCGCCGGTCGAGGTGACCCACACCGGCTGCACGCGAAATCGTGCGAACAGTAGGCTTAGCGCCGATCGCACTTTTTCGCCGGCGACGTTGGATATCACGATATCGCTGGGCGCGCCGTACGGCTTCCAGGCTTCGGCCAGGCGAACGATGTCCGGATGCGACACGGCGCCCTCGGCGCGCCAACCGCCGGCGTCATGCAGACCCCATTTGACCCGCGAGTTGCCGGCGTCGATGGCGAGTATCAATTCGTTCTCCGCAGGCCGATCTCGCCGACGGTGAAACGGCGCTCACCTTGGGCGGTGGCGAGTAGCAAGCTGCCGTCTTCGGCTACGCCCGTGACTCGCCCTTCCACGCCGGCGCCGTCGGGCAGCGAGAGACGCACATTCTTGTCCTGGTAGGCGTGATAGGAGAGCCATTCGGCGCGCAGCGGCGCGAACCCTTCGCTCTCGAAGTGATCGAGCACGTCCGCCAGTTGCGCGAGCAGAGCGGCGAGCAGGCGGTTGCGCTCGGGTGGCCGCGGCAAGAGCGAGGCGAGATCGGTGACCGGTTGCGCGATTTGGTTGAGCGTGGCTTCGTCGAGTCGCACATTGAGGCCGATGCCGATGACGGCGGCGCTCGGTCCGAGGATGTCACCCTGCAGCTCGATCAGGATACCGCCCAGCTTGCGCAAATGATGCACGACATCGTTAGGCCACTTGAGCTTCACTTCGACGACGCCCAGGGCGCGCAGCGTCCGCACGATCGCCACACCCACCGCCAAGCTCAACGCCGACAGATGCGCGGCGCCTGCCGCGAACCGCCACAGCAGCGAAAACGTAAGCCCGCCGCCCAACGGCGAAAGCCAAGTGCGGCCGCGGCGGCCGCGGCCGTGGGTTTGCAATTCGGCGGCGATGCAGGTTGCGTGGCGCGCGCCGTGCGTGGCGGTGTCGAACAGTGCGGAGTTGGTGGAGCCAATCTCGTCGATTACGCTCAAATCGAAGCGGCTAGCGTTGCTGCCGAGTGCGGCGAGAATCTCCTCGCGCGCGAGCCAATCGATCGGCTGCGGCAGCCGGTAGCCCTGGCCGCGCAGGCGCAATACCGGCACGCCCAGCGCGTCCGCCTGGGTGAGCGCATGCGCCACCGAGGCGCGCGCCAAGCTGTCTCCCGAGCGCGCAGCGTCATGCTTGAGCCGCCGCAGCGCCGCGATCGCCAGCGCGTTCATTGCCTCCCGGAAGCGGATGGCATCATGGCGCGGATTCTAGCAGATGGACCGTGCTCACACCGACAGCCGGTGCTCTACCTTGCAGTCGAACAGCTCTTTTTGGTAGGCGATTCCCGCGATGATCGAGTCGAGCAATAGCTCGACTCGGTTGGACAGCTTGCTGCCCTTGCTGTAGTCGGCCGGCGCGATGAAATCCACCCGATTCGCTTGCAGCAGGCGAACGCAGGTGCGCACGCCGTCGACCTCGCGCCCGTCGTACACCGCGATCGTATGGCCGCCGTTCTTCTTCGCCAGCGCCATGCTCGGCACATCGGTCATGCCGTCACCGATGTAGATCATGTTGGAAAACGGAATCGGCCGCTCGCGCTCGGGCATGTGCTCGTTGATCGACTCGGTCAGCTTCTCCTTGCCCTTGTTGACGCGAAACAGATATTGCGTCTTCAGCGTATCGGTGACCAAGCGCTTGGGAAAGGTGGCGATGCCGTTATGGTTGAAGTGATATTCCGAGGCGTAGATCTGCTTGAAGAACTTGCGGATCGACACGCCGTCCAAGATCTCTTTCTGGCCGGCGGAGATGAGATAGTGGTGCACGCGTACCGCTGCGCGGCTGCGTTTCTTCACGTAGTTATCCAGGCGCGGAAACCAAGTCTCCACTCCGGGAAAGTACTTAATATCGCGCGCCAGCTTGGCGAAGTCTTCGCGCCTGATGTGCACTTTGTGCCGGTCGAACAGCTCGATGATGTGCCGCATGTAGACCAGCATCGGGTCCGAGCCGGTCTGGTGCGCTTCTCGGTTCACCTGGTCCCAAAACTCGCGCGGCTGAATGCCGATCTTCGGCAGCAGCGTGTACTCCTGCATCGGCTGTGGGCTTAGCGTGCCGTCGAAGTCGTACACGATGGCGATCGAGTTCTGAAAAAACCGCGGGGCTTTCGGCATGTGTGACTCGCTCGGGAAGGCGCCATTCTAGTGTATTGCGGGCGCGCCGGCCGCCGCCTTGGAGCGGGCCTCGGGTTACAACTCGATACAAAATTGCCCGGCCACGAGGTGTGCGCAAGCCGGTACGGCCCCGTTAGTATGCTCGTGTGCTGACTACACGAAAGGAGAAAACAGGATGAAAAAGACACTCATCACCGCATCGCTGACTTCGCTCGGGCTGCTGCTTGCCGCTTCGCTTCCGGCGCGCGCCGATCATGGCGAAACGCTGGTCGGGGCGGTCGTGGGCGGCGCTGTGGGCTCGGTGATCGGGCGTGATGTGGGCGGGCGCGACGGCGCGGTAATCGGCGCCGCTGTCGGCGCCGGACTGGGCGCTGCAATCGGTAGCGATGCCGGCTATCGTTACCATCGTGACGGCCGCTACTATCCGCCCGCGGCTACGCCGGTAGGTTGGGACGATCCCTACCCGTCGTGGCGCCATCATCGGCCGCCGCCCCCGCCGTTTTGGGTTCCGCCGCCCGTGATATACGACCCGCCGCCGCGCTGGGTGGATCCTCCTCCCCGCTGGGTGGATCCGCCGCCGCGAGTGGTATACCCGCGGCCGTTCCCGCACGACCGTTGCCATCGCCCCGATCGACATTGGCAGTGGCGATAGCGGGTAACTGAACAACGCGACCGGGACGGCCGTCGTTTAGGCAACCCCCGACTCGGTCGCGAATCCGATGCGCGGGCCGCAGCAAACGCGCGGCAAATTGATTTCGATCAACTTTTTTCGATCCTTCGGCCGTTATGGTGGTGCACCCAACTTACAACAAACGGCGGAGGAGAGATGTCTGTCTGGTCGCTAGAGATGAAGGGAGCTTTGCCACGGCTTGCCGTGGCGTTCGCGCTGGCAGCCCCGCTGACGGCGCACACACAAAGCGATGCCGGCGCGCCCGGCAGCGTGTTTCGGGATTGCCCGACCTGTCCCGAGATGGTGGTCGTGCCGGCCGGCGAATTCACGATGGGGTCGACGTTCGAGGAAAGCGGCCATCCCGACGAAAAGCCCAAGCATGCAGTCAAGATCGGTGCGCCGATTGCGGTTTCGAAATACGAGGTCACCTTCGAGCAGTGGGACGCTTGCGTCGCCGAGGGCCAGTGCCCGCAAGCGAACGATGAAGGGCAGGGACGCGGCAATCGCCCAGCCTACAACGTCAATTGGAGCGAGGCCAACGCGTATGCGCAATGGCTCGCCAAGAAGACCGGCAAGCGCTATCGGCTGTTGAGCGAAGCCGAGTGGGAGTACGCCGCGCGTGGCGGTACCCAGACGCCGTGGTTTTGGGGGCCTGCCGAGGACAGCACCGGGTCGAGCAAGGCTTGTCTGTACGCCAACACCCACGACGAGACGGGCAAGCAGGCGCACCCCATGTACGTCTGGTCGAACCACAAGTGCAGCGACGGCGCGGCCGAGACGACGAACGTCGGGAAGTATCAGCCCAATCCGTTCGGGCTCTACGATATCCTCGGCAACGTTCGCGAGTGGGTGGCGGACTGCCACCACGCGGGCTACCAAGGCGCGCCGGCCGACGGCAAGGTGTGGGACGAGCCGAGTTGCGAGAAGCGCATCGTGCGCGGGGGCGCCTGGATCGACGGCGCCGCCACTACACGGGCGGCCTATCGCCACCCGGAAGAGCCGGGCTTTCGCAACTACCAGGTCGGATTTCGCATCGCGCGCGACCTATAGCGCAACGCCAGGTCGCCTAGATATCGCGGCCCGCGAACAAACTCTTCTTGATGATCGCGTGCACACCCCAATTGCCGTCGACCACCTGGGTCACGCAGAAGTCGACGGCAACCGACAACAGCGAAATCGCTTCATCCTCGCTGAGTCCTTTGGTCTCCATCAAGAAGCGGCGCGACTTGCGGAACGCATCGCGCAGCGCCAAGTCCACCGACGACTTGGAGTAGATCTCGGACTGCGCTTTGGCGCCGAGTTCGGCCAGGTAGTTGGCAAAGCTGAAGCCGTGCAGCACCCACTCCGACTGGGTCTCCAACAGCGGATAGTTGAGCGTCTCCAACGACGTTCCGGCCAGCTTGTCCTTCTTGTGCAGGATGAATTGGAAGGTGCCGGTTAGCGAGCACTCGATCGCGGTTCCGCACAACTCCGAGTCGCCTTGCGCCGCATGCGGGTCGCCCACCGAGAACAAACCGCCGGGGACGGCAACCGGGTAGTACATGCTCGCGCCCTTGCCGATGCGCCAGTTGTCGATGTTGCCACCGGTGTAGCTCGGGGGAATGGAATCGACCACATCGACCTCTTTCGGCGCCAAGCCGGCAACACCGAAGTGTGGGCGGATCGGGATACGAACACCTTTGAGTATGCCGTGGTTCTCTTTGACCTTGCTGTGATCGACCACCACTCCGGGATAGTCGATGATCTTGTGTACCACTCCCGCCGGATCGGTCTGCGGCGTCCATTGGAAGTTATATACGGCTTGCGCCCAGTTCTTGTCTGCGCCGGCATCGACTTCGTAGATGGTAATTACCTCCCGATCCTTCGGTTCGGTCAGAAGGTCTTTGTAGTGAAACCCCCACCAGGCCGCCGCGTTGCTGCCGAAGCTCTTGCCGCGGAAGGCGGGGTTCGCGCTAGGGCGAGGCATGACGTCGACGACGCGCACTTCCAGCACGTCGCCTTCTTGCGCGCCTTTGACGAACACCGGCCCGGTGCAAATGTGCACGCCCAAACCCTCACCGGCTCCGCGGCCAAATAGACTGGCGTCGAGTGGCCCCGCACCGCGCCGATTGACGCCCTTCTTCGCCTTGTCCCAGTAGTACACACTTTCCGCCCCGGGATCGCCCTTGATCATGCGATCGAAGTCGTCGCCGGCGTGGTGAGTCAGTGTTTCTATGGTGACAAAGTCGCCCGAATCGATCTCCACCAGCGGCTTGAGCGACTTGCTGAAATAGCCCCAATGTACGGTCTGGCTGTTGGCCGGAATGAAATAATGGTTCTTGGTGCTCATTTGACCGGGCGCGTCTTGCGCCATGCTCGTGCCGATCCAGGTGCCTATCGAGCCTGCGCCGGCTGCGAGCGCGCCCTTCAAAAACCCCCGTCGCGCCGGCTCGTCAGCGCTGAGGCGTGGGTCACCGTTGCAATCGACGTCGATCGAAACTCGCGTTCCTCCCTGACATGCATCGTGAGGCATGTTGTTCTCCGTTGTGAGCGTTGATAAGAATCCTCGGGCGACTCGCCCAGGCAGCGCATTGCAGGATCCGTACCACGGGTGTTGCTAAGGAGAAAAAGAGGCTCTTGTCAGGAGAATAGGCACCGCGGCGGTGCCTTCTCGCACGGCGGCGACCCAACTGCGGGCGCGATGATCGCTAGGCGGGAGTGGCGAGAGAGGTGCCGGACTCGCTGTCAGCGAGCTTGAAGCGCTGCTGTAGCCAACCGGAGGTAAACCCTAGAACCAGCCAGAACATCAGCAGGGTGAGGAGCGACGCGACGATGAACGGCGTTTCAAGATGCTCCACAGGCGAGGAGCCGATCACTCCCGTGTGCGGCGCGCCGATGGCGTGCGGCAACAGCAGCAGCGCGACGCCGACAAACTTGGCCCACAGCGGACGCACGAAGGCGAGGCAGGCGAGGCCACCGCCGGTGGCGAGCGCCGTGCCTAGCCACCACAGCTGGCGCGCCGACAGCTGGGCCGCCGGCACGCCGGGCAACTCGGGCGGCAAGCCGAGCGAGGGCGCCAGCGAAAACACCAGAAAGCCGGCCAGGCCCCACAGCACTCCCCGCTTGGCGTCGACCTTGCCGCGCAGCAGCATGGCGGCGTTGAGCAACAGGGCGAAGCCGATCCCGCCCAGCGCACTCGAGAGAACGGTATAGGCGCCGCGTTCGAGTCCTTCCTTCGGCTCCCATTCCGGCTCGCCATCGCTATCTGCGTGCACTTCGAACGTTTCGGCCTGGTGGATGTAGCCCACGACGAAGGCGAGTTGCAGCAAGCCCAGCACGACGCCGGAGACCACTCCCGCGAGCAGCGCGGCGGCGAGCAACCGACGCAGCAGAGCCATCACCATTGGAATCGTCAGTGGCAGGGCGTGTTGATGCTGTGCCGCGCGTCGTGCGCGGCGTTGTGCAGGTACTGCGGGGCGGCGAAGCCGACGCCGAACACGATCACTGCACCGAGCAGCGCGCTCGCCACTGCGGCGAACACACGTACGGCGGGGATTGCGCGTGGCGTTTCCTGAGCGGCCGCATCGCGCGGCAAGCTTTGCATGGGTTGCATGGCGGCTCCTTGATTTTCAATTCGTCCACTTCATGGATTGACACGCGCGATTGGCGGCAAGTCCGAATCTCTTTGCCGCCAACTGCTCGCGCGAGGCGAGCCCCTTGGCGACCATGAGCTTCTCCGCGGCGGCGAGCCAATGCTCGTAGTAGCTCGGCGTGGGCCGTCCGGCGAGTTCCTCTTCCTTGGCCGAGGCGATCTCGCGGCTAAAGTACTCGACCCACTCCTGCCAGCTATAGTGCCCCGCTTGCGCCAGGTTTACCACCAGCGCGAAAGCGGTCGCTTCCCACGGCTCGGCGAACACCGGTCCGTCCTCATCGCGAGGCAACTCTATGACATGCGCGATGACCGGCGGCAATGACATCAAGCGGGATCCATGTACTCGTCCCATACGTCGACGTACAGGACATCTTTTGCGGATGCGCTCGGGCCCCACAGCTCGCGGCCTTCGAACTTCACGCTGTAGACGTGCTGGCCGCGGTGACCTTTGCCGTGCGCGTTGGTATCGGGAAATCCGAACGAGCCCCAGTCGGCGTGCACGACCCCGCGCTTACCGCGAATATAGCGCGGCAAGCGCGTATGGCCGGTGGGATTGAGATTGCGCACCAGCACCTTGTCGCCGGCCTTGAAGCGGGGTTTGACTTCTTCGGGCACGCGGGCGGAGGCGCCGGTCTTGACCAGCACCGGCACCATGTCGGCGGTCAGTACGGGCATCACGCACCTCCTTTCGCGAGCTTGGCTGCGCGCTCATCGAGCT
>CAZILI010000056.1:0-13475 GCA_964539965.1 uncultured Burkholderiales bacterium
GCTTTCCGCCACACCTTTGGACTTCAAGAAGGCACGCAAGATCTTGTTGGTCGTGCGCGGGTAGACATAGTCGGTACCGAGCAGGAAGAACCGCTTCGCGCCGCCCCCGTCCTTGCTCATTAGATACTCGACCGCGGGAATGGCTTGCTGGTTCGGCGCAGCACCGGTGTAGAACACGTTCTTGGACAGCTCTTCACCTTCGTATTGCACGGGATAGAATAGCAAGCCGTTGAGTTCTTCAAATACCGGCAGCACGGACTTGCGGGATACCGACGTCCAGCAGCCGAACACCGCAGCCACTTTGTCTTGGGTGAGCAGTTGGCGCGCCTTCTCGGCGAACAACGGCCAGTTTGAAGCGGGATCGACCACGATAGGTTCGATCTTCTTGCCCATCACACCGCCGCTGGCATTGATTTCGTCGAACGCCATGAGGGCGACGTCTTTAAGCACGGTTTCGCTAATAGCCATGGTGCCCGACAAGGAATGCAATACCCCGACCTTGATGGTGTCGGCAGCCAAGACCGGCGCACCGACCATGCCGAAGGCGGCGGCCAATGCACCGAGCGCGAGAAAGTTTCTCCGTTTCATCGTACGATTTCTCCCGATAGAGTGGAATTGAGTAACATACGATTCCAAGTGAGGAATCTCGCGAGCGTCTTTGCATTTGTCATGCCAGACTCCGCTCGAGTCTGGTGCGAAAGGCCGAAAAGCCCATCTGCATGCGGGTTCCCGGCCGATCTGCCGCTCGCCATCGAAAATCCCGCGTGATGCGACCGCACTACTTCGGTGCCCGCAAACGCTATCGAGCACTGCTGTGGAGCCGGCGATGAGTGCGGGCGCACTATTTCTGATCCCCGCTCCTCTATCGCCCGATCGGACCGAGCAGGTATTGAGTCGCTGGGCGTGCGAGGTGCTGCGCGAACTCGACGTCTTCGTTGTCGAGAATGCCAAGACCGCTCGCGCTTGGCTAACGGCGCTGCATCACCCGACGCCACTACGGCAGCTGACTCTACTCGAGTGCTCGAGCCCTTCCATACAAGAAGAAATCGGCACCCTCCTGCTGGCAGGGAAAAGCATCGGCTTGATGTCCGACGCGGGGTGTCCTGGTGTCGCCGACCCCGGCGCGTTGTTGGTGCGGCACGCCCATCACCTGGGTGTGAAGGTCGTGCCGCTGCCCGGGCCGTCCTCTATCTTGCTCGCGCTCATGGCGAGCGGTCTGTCAGGCCAGCGCTTCGTGTTTCACGGTTACTTGTCGACGGACAAGGCCCTGCGGCGGCGCGAAATCGTCGAATTGGAGAAGCGATCGCGAGGCCGGGAGGAGACCCAAATCTTCATCGAAACGCCCTATCGCAACGAGGCCATGCTAGATGCGCTGCTCGATGCATGCCGCCCGGACACCTTGCTCTGTGTCGCATGCGACCTGACGAGTCAAAGTGAATGGATACAGACTCGGCCGGTAGAGAATTGGCGGCACGCGCGCCCAGCGCTAAAAAACCGACCCGCCGTGTTTCTGCTGCTAGCCCAAGCCTAGTTTCCTCAGCGCAGCCAAGACGGCGCCTGCAGCAACTCGGCCGCGGCCCTCGCCGCCCCCGCGCCGAATCGCTTTGCCAACCGCTCGGCGACCGTCTCGTGTGGCGTGAAGTCAACTACGTTCTCTGCCTTGATAACCTCGCGCGCCACCGAATCAGTGCTGCCGAAGGCGTCGGCCAAACCGAGGGCGAGGCTTTGTTCCCCGTTCCAGATGAGTCCGCTGAAAGTCTCGGGAGTCTCCTTTAGGCGGTTGCCGCGGCCTTCCCTGACCACGCGAATGAATTGATTGTGAATCTGCGCGAGCATTTGCTTGGCGTACGCCTCATGCGTCGGATCTCGCGGCGAGAACGGATCCAAGAACCCTTTGTTCTGGCCCGCGGTAATAAGGCGCCGCTCGACTCCTAGTTTTTCGAGCGTGCCGGTGAAGCCGAAACCATCCATCAGCACGCCGATCGAGCCCAACAGGCTCGCTTTGTCCACAAATATTTTGTCGCTCGCCGCCGCGACGTAGTAACCGCCGGAGGCGCAGATATCGTCCACCACGGTATACAGCGGCGTGGCCGGATACTTCTTACGCAGGCGCTTGATCTCGTCGTTGATCTGCCCCGCCTGTACCGGGCTTCCTCCGGGGCTGTTGATGCGCAAGATCACGCCCTGCGTGTTCGCGTCCTTGAACGCGGCCCGCAAGCCCTCCATGATGCGTTCGGCAGAAGCTTGGCTGTCCTCGGCGATCACACCGCGCAGTTCTACCAATGCGGTGTGCTTGCCACCCGCCATAGCTGCCCCTCTATGAAACCATCCCAAGAAAGAGAACAGCAACGCGAACAGATACACGAAGGTGAGGACCTTAAAGAGAATTCCCCATCTGCGTGCGCGCCGCTGTTCTTGTAAGGCGGCGAAGGCCAGCTTTTCGATTACTTGACGCTCCCATTGAGCGCCCGGGGATGGCTCGGTCATATGTGCTCCTCCTGGAAGTGCGCGCTAGTCATGAATCGAATAGATCTTGCCGTCTTGCTCTTCGATGCGAACCGGAATCAAGCGCTGCCCTTTGCAAGGTCCCGCGCAACACTGGCCCGTATCCGGGAAGAACGCCGCGCCGTGGGTGGCGCAAATCAAGTATAGCCCCGAGTCGTCGAAGAACTGGCCCTCCATCCAATCAAGCTCGGTGCCTTGGTGTGGACAGCAGTTAAGATAGGCATGGACCCGACCCCGATAGCGCACGACAAAGCACGGAAGCTGCTTGGCACCCCAATCCAATGCGAAGCGCATGCCACGCCCGCCTTCGACGACCGCCGCCGCCTCGCAGACTAGGCGCCGCGCATCAGCCATGCGTGCAACTCCTCTATGCTATCGACACAGGCGACGGGGCGGTGGGCGACGAGTTCATCGCGTGCATGCGCGCCGTAGGTGACGGCGACCGCATCCATGCCGGCGGCGAGCGCCATACGCAGGTCGTGCGATGTATCGCCGATCATGACCCCCTCGTCGGGCCGCAGCCCCAGCGCTTGCATCAGATCGAGCAGCATCGCCGGGTGAGGCTTGGGCTTGCTCTCGTCTGCGCAGCGCGAAGCGATAAACATCGACTCGATGCCGCTTCTCGCCAACACGCGGTTCAACCCCACTCGATTCTTGCCCGTTGCAATCGCCAAGCGATAGCCCGACTCTGCGAGCAGAGCCAGCATGGCTTGCACGCCTTCGAACAGCTGCGCCCGGTGATCCCGGGTGGAAAAGTGATAGCTGTAGCGTTCGGCCAGGTGTCGATACAAGCTGCGCGGCAGCCATGGCAACAAGCGCTGCATCGTGTCGTCCAGGCCTAGCCCGATGACGTAGCGCGCTTCGTCGACACTCGGAACAGGCAATCCCAGGTCGCGACACGCCAACTGGATCGAAGAAGCGATGATCGCCGCCGAATCCATCAGGGTGCCGTCCCAGTCGAATACGGCGACCTTGTAGCGGCGCGCACCCGCCTCATCCATGCTTCGCTAGCTTGCCGCAGTACGCTTGAGCCCGCAATGAAATTTGCACGACTGAGCGATCGTCACTGTAATGAATTTGTAACACATGTTCCTTAAAGTCAGGATAGCTCAACCATCTCGGATAAGGCAATGCTGCGACAACGACTAGGAACTGCTGCCGTCTGCTCTTTCTGCGTGTTTCTTCTCGCCGTGTGCGTAGACACCGTGCGCGCGGATGCGCTGGATAATCTGATCGAGAAATTTAGGCAGAAAGGCCTGCTTTCCGAAGAAGAGTATCGCGAGGTGAAAGAGCTGCGAGAGGGGGAGAAGGCGCTTGCACGGGAGCGGCGCAAAGAGGTCGATGTCGCGAGGATGGAACAAGAAGAAACCAAAACCTCCGGCGCTCTGGGCTGGATTCGCGACGGCATCGTATTCGAGAGCGCGGACAAGAAGAACAGCATCGCCGTCAATGGTCGCATACACGCCGACTACCGATCCTTTCAAGGACCCGACGTCGTGGCCGCGGACACCTTCGACGTGCGGCGCGCCTACTTAGGAGTGACCGGCAGGCTCGGTGAGTATTACACGTTCGACCTGACCGGAGATTTCGCCGGTTTGAGCGGCTCGAGCGCGCGCGTTTGCTCGGAAGTTGGCTCGAACGCCTCCGGGGCGCCGGTTTGTACGCGCTTTGCCAACGTCGCGACACAAACGAACTCCCTGCTCGACGTCGCATGGGTCAATGCCGCTTGGTTCAAACCGGTCCAATTTCGCTTCGGTCAGTTCAAGATGCCGTTCAGCCTGGAGGAGCTGACCAGCTCCCGCTTCCTAGACTTCCAAGAGCGCTCTCTCGTCAATGCCTTCGTGCCGGCGAAAGAGCGCGGCGTCATGGTGCATGGCGAGCCGCTGCCCGGGCTAGTCTATGGCGTCGCGCTATCCACAGGACAGGGGAAGAACAACAACGACACTAATACAGTTGTCGATGGTGTTGATACGATCGGTCGGGTGGCCTACAACTTCGGGCAACTCTTCGGAAAGACCGATCAGGTCTACCACCTCGGACTCGCTTTGACCCGCGGGGACTTGTCGAACAACGCAAACCTGACGCTGAGGACCGAAGGACGTGGCACGACGTTCTTCTCGGTCGCCAACTTCAATGGTTCCGACAGCGTTCAGCGCACTCGCGACGGCGTCGAAGCCGCACTCGCCATAGGCCCCGCGAAACTGCAAGGCGAGTATCTGCGGGCTAATTTCTCCGGCACGAACTTCGACCGTGACCTTAACACCTACTATCTGAGCGTCAACTGGCTGCTCACGGGCGAGCGCTATGCCGACGCCTACAAGGGCGGCACGTTCGGGCGCATTCGACCCAACCGCAACCTCTTTGCCGGCGGGACCGGAGCATGGGAACTGGGCCTACGCTATTCTGCCTTCGACGCACGCGATTTCTTCGACAATGCGTCCGCACCCGGCAGCGCCGCGGGTACCGATAAAGCAAGGGCGTACACGTTCGGAATTAAGTGGATCCCGTTCCCTAACACCCGCTTCATGTTCAACTACGTGAGGACAAGGTTCGACGACACGATTTTGGTCAACAACGGTATCAATACGCCTTCTGCCAGTGCGGCGATTGATGACGAGCGAGCCTATACGATCCGCGCGGCGTTCGATTTCTGAGTAACCGACCCAGCCGTCAACGAAGTCTACCCGGGCTCAGTCGCCGCACGCGGCAAGAGCGAGCCAGACTTCACCCCAGTTCGCTTCAAGGTGGTGTACATCAGCGGCACGAAGAGCAGGGTGAAACCGGTGCCGAGGACCAACCCGCCGATGACAGCGCGGCCGAGCGGAGCATTCTGTTCACCTCCTTCGCCCAGGCCGATCGCCATGGGCAGCATACCGACGATCATGGCGAGTGCCGTCATCAGAACCGGCCGCAAGCGGGTCGCGCCGGCCGCAAGCGTGGCCTCGATTGCACTCTTGCCGCCGTGCAATTCCTCATTCGCGAACGAAACCATCAAGATGCTGTTTGCCGTGGACACCCCCACCGTCATGATTGCACCCATCAAGGACGGCACACTGAATGATGTTTGTGTGAGGAACAGCATCCATACGATGCCGCACAGTGCTCCGGGCAAGGCCGTCAAGATGATCAAGGGATCAAGCCATGACTGAAAATTGACCACCATGAGCAAATAGACCAGCAGTACGGCGGCGATAAGGCCTATGCCGATGCGTGCAAATGCCGTGTACATGCTTTCCGCCTGCCCCGTGATCTCTATCCGTGTGTTGTTCTTCAAATCCGCCAACTTCGGCTCGAACTGCCTAACCACGTCGCGCACCGCCGCCGCGGTCGCTCCAAGATCTCTTCCTTGTACGTTGGCGTAGACGTCGAACGAGAGTTCGGTGTTTACGTGGTTGATGATAGCGGGTATCTGGCTGTAATTCATCGTCGCGACATTGCCTAGCGGCTGTGTCGGCGCTTGGCCGCGCCCGGGGAGCGGAATGTTGAGCACGTTGTCTACGCTATCGAGTGCCGTAAGGTGAGGCTGGACCACGACCACTTGATACGGCCGGCCCGTCTTGGGGTCGTTCCAATAGTTGGGTGTGACGACCACGCTGGAGCTGGCCGAAATCAAAAAGTTCTCCGCAATTTCGCGTTGACTGAAGCCCAGTTCGGCCGCGCGCGTGCGGTCCACCTCCAAGCGAAGCGCCGGCTGATTCATGATCTGATGCGTGTGCACGTCGACCGTACCCGGAACCTTCCGGACCTTCGCTTCCAGCTCGCGCGCCAACTTGTAGTTCTTGTAGTCGCCGCCGATCAGCTTGATGTCGATGGGAGCAGGCAAGCCAAAGTTCAAGATCTGATTCATCATGTCAGCGGGCTGGAAGTAGAAGCTGCACTCCGGGAAGCGCTGCGACAGCAGCTCGCGTAGCCTGCGCACGTAAGCACTGGTCGGGCTCTTGCGCTCGGCACGCAATGCGACCAGGATCTCACCGTCGCTCGAGCTGATGGTGACGTTGTCGCTATAGGCGAGGTTGGTGGAAGGCGGAATGCCGATGTTGTCGATAATGACATCCAGGTCCTTGGCTGGAATCTGCTTTCGGATCTCTTCCTCGATCTTTGAGAAAATCGCCCCGGTCTCCTCGATGCGAGTGCCGATCGGCGCGTTGACGTGCAAGCGAATTTGCCCCGCGTCGACGACTGGAAAGAACTCCCATCCGATCTGCCAAACCGCCGCTCCGCTGCCGGCCAGCAGCACACCGAACCCGAGAAACACCGTTGCGCGGTTGTGCAGCACGTAGCGCAGAACACGCAGATAGTGCTGGCGAAAGCGCTCAAAACCGCCCTCAAAAGCGTGATGCCACCTGCCGCCGTGCTGGTGCTTGTGGTGCGCCAACAGGCGTCGCGCCATGACCGGCAGAAGGGTGCGTGCCAGGAAGTAGGATGCGACGACAGAAAGCACGACAGCGAGCGCCATCGGAATGAACAAGTACTTTGCCGCGCCGGTAAGCAGCAGCACCGGAAGAAACACGGCGCAGATACAGAGCAAAGACACGAATGCCGGCACGACGATCTGTGAAGACGCCTCGGCAATCGCCTGTAGGAGCGGCTTGCCCATGCTCATGTGCCGATGGATGTTCTCTACCGTGACGGTGGCATCGTCAATCAGGATGCCGACCGCCAGCGCCAGCCCGCCGAGCGTCATGAGGTTGAGCGTGTAGCCGAGTGCGTACAGAACGACGATGGAGAACAGAACCGCCAGCGGAATCACGGTAACCACGACCACGGTGCTGCGCCAGCTGCCGAGAAACATGAGAACCAATACCGCAGTCAAGCCGGCGGCGATCAGACCCTCGATGACGACGGCCCGCATGGCGCGGTCGACGAAAACCGACTGATCGAACAGGAACGAGAGCTTCAATCCCTCCGGCAACTCGACTTTCGATAGACGCTCGCGCACTTGACGGATGATGTCCAAGGTGGACGCCCCACCGCTCTTTAGAACCGTGATGAGACTCGACTTGCGCCCGTCGTGGCGCACCAGGCTGGTTTGCTCGTTGTACCCGTCGCGCACGGTTGCCACGTCGCGGATGTAGACGGTTGTTGCGCCCACGGTCTTGATCGGCAGGTCCCCGATCAGATCGATTTTCTCGGGACTGTTATTCATGCTGAGGATGTACTCGCGAACACCGATCTGCGTCGAACCGGTTGGGAGATTGACGTTCTGGCGGTTCAGCGCATCGTTGACATCTTTGGCGGTGATACCCCGCGCCTGCAGTTTGACGGGGTCGAGATCGATCATGACCAGCCGGGGCCGGCCGCCGTATGGCAGCGGAACGGTCGCCCCTGGCACGGGTACCACCTCATTGCGTACCAGCCAAAGGCCTTTGTCGTACAGCTCTTGCTCCGATAGCGTATCGCTGCCAAGCGCGATCTGCAGAATCGGCACGCTGGAAGCGTCGTACTGCACGATCTGCGGCGGGGTTTGCCCCGGCGGCATGCGCCGGATGATGGTTTGCGAGGTCGCCGTAATCTGTGACACCGCCTGATCGATGCGCACATCCGGCTGGAAGTAGATGCGGATTACGTTCTTCCCGTAGATGGTATGCGACTCGATCCGCCGCACATTGCTTACGGTCGTGTTAATTTGCTGCTCGCTGAAAATGGTGACCTGCTTCTCGAAGGCGTCTGCAGGAATGCCGACGTACTGCCAAATCAAGGTGACGATAGGTTCGGCGATTTCGGGGAATACATCTTTCGCGATCCGCCAAACGGCGACCGCTCCAAGCAGCGCAATGGCCACCGCGAGCACGATGAAGGTATAGGGGGTACGTAGCGCTTGCCTAACCAACCACACATTTCTTCCTTGGTGTTGCGCGCACCTGGCAACTTGGACGGGCGATGAGCCAGCGCCCCCGGCGCGCTTGCCTAAGTAGCTATTTTGCTAGAGTATATGTCATCGTGTCGCCTGGCAATGGCGGCCAGAACAAGAGCTTCCAAAGGCAGAGCCACGCCAATGAGCGTTCTCGACAGAGAAGAAATTCCCCACGACTCCGGGAAGACCCTGGCGCACAAGATTGCTATTCCTGTCCTGCTCGCGCTCCTGCTGGCAGGCTTGTTCGTTGCCGGCTACTGGCCTCGTTTGCACGCTCAGCAGGCGCTGCAGCAGCAAGCGATGGCCGATCCCCTGCCGCGCGTCGTGTTCGTGCCTGCGCAGCGAGCAAAGCCCACGGCCGAAATAGTACTACCGGCGACCGTTCGCCCGCAGCGAGAGGCAACGCTCTACGCGCGCGCTAGCGGCTACGCGAGACTCGTTCACGCCGATATCGGTGATGCGGTGAAGGCGGGGCAAGTGTTAGCCGAACTCGATGCCCCGGAACACGAAAAGGAATTGCAGCAGCTGCAGGCGCACCGTGCGCAGATCAAGACGCAGCTGGAACTGGCGCGTATTACCGCCGAGCGCTATCGTGCACTGCTAAGATCCGAAGCGGCATCGCCGCAGGAGGTCGATGAGAAGTCGGCTGCCTGGGAGGCACGCAAGGCAGATCTCGCTGCGGCAGACGCCAACATCCGTCGCCTCGAAGAGCTCAAGCAGTATTTGAAGGTGACGGCGCCGTTCGCCGGAACAATCGCCGCACGCAACGTCGAAGTCGGCAGCCTGGTGCAAGCAGGCAGTGCGAGCAGTTCAGGTTGGCTGTTCCGCTTGGTCGACAGCGAGACATTGCGCATCCAAGTCAGCGTGCCGCAAAGTCAACTGCCGGGGGTACAAAAAGCGGGAGCCACCGAGCTGGTAGTGCCGGAGTTAGGCTACGACAAGATGCCGATTCAGATGAGCCGCAACGCCGGCGTGTTTGACAGCGCCACGCGCACCATGTTGTTTGAGCTCAGCATGCAGAATCGCGACCACCGCGTCGCACCTGGGATGTACGGCCAAGTGCGATTTTCAGGTAAAGACTCGAAACCGCCCTTGGTTGTCCCGGTCTCGGCCTTGATCGTAGGCGGTGATGGTCTACGACTGGCCACCGTAGACGAGCGTGACCATGTCCGCATCAAGGCGGTCAAAGTAGGGCGCGACTTCGGTAAGGAGCTAGAGATTTTGAGCGGAGTCATCGAAGGAGAGCGGGTGATCAACAGTCCGCGCGACACGCTGAGCGATGGCGATCGTGTGATGGCGCTGCCGCAACCCAAGCACGAAGAGAAAAAGACGTCTGAAGAGAAGAAACCTCCGGGCACTGCTAAGCCGGAGGCGAAATCCTAGCGTACGGATCGTTGACGCTTTGTACGAGTTGCCATCCGATGGACTCAAGACCTAGACGGTCCCTGACATGCTCGACGGTCATTTTGTATTAGAAGGTCGAACCTTAAGGAGCGCCTACGCGGCATGCTTTCTGGGGCTGATCCTCACTGCCTGCGCACTCAATGCGCCCACGCCTCCAACCAAGGCGATCGAGGCGCCCAAAGACTTCCGTCACATGGGTCCCTGGATCATCGCCAATCCCGATGATGCGGCGCTACGCGGCGCGTGGTGGGAGCTTTTCAGCGACCCAACCCTGAATCGACTAGAGCAACAAGCCGCGGCAAGTAGTCCGCGCCTAGAGGCAGCGGCGGCGCGGCTGCAGCAAGCTTTCGCCCTCGCGACGGCAACCGCCGCAGGTACTCAACCGCAATTGGATATCGGACTCGAGGGGGGCCGCTACGCCGCTTCGGGCAATCGTCCCGATCAACCGAGCAAGCGCCCCGGCAATGAGCCCTACGTGTCCGGACGCTTTCGCCTTCCTCTGCAGGCAAGCTACGAGCTTGACTTGTGGGGCAGGCTCAGCCTTTATCGACAACTGAATGATGAGCGAATCGCGGCCAGCACGGCCGCTTATCGCAGCGTGCTCCTGAGCTTGCAAGCTGAACTGGCGCAGCGCTACTTTGCCTTGCGGGCAGCAGAAGCAGAACGGCGATTGCTCGTTGAAGCAATCGAGCTGCGGCAAAAATCACGCGACATCGTTCAAGCGCGCCGTGCGCAAGGACTTGCGAGCAAACTAGATCTTTCGCGCGCGGAAGCAGAATTGGCCGCCACACAAGCCGAAGGGAGCGCGCAGCGGCGGCGCCGCGATGAACTGGAGCACCAAATCAGCGTACTGATCGGCGAACTCCCCGAGCAATTCCACCTCAGCGTCGGTAAGCTATCAGAGCCTCCGCTGATACCGGTCGGCATGCC
Source organism: uncultured Burkholderiales bacterium (assembly GCA_964539965.1). Taxonomy (GTDB): domain Bacteria; phylum Pseudomonadota; class Gammaproteobacteria; order Burkholderiales; family JALYOK01; genus CAZILI01. The sequence goes on from CAZILI010000056.1 coordinate 10,694, forward strand.
CGCGCAGTTGCTGCAGCGCAGGCCTGATGTGGCCGAGGCACAGCGTCAACTCGCCGCCCGCAACGCCGAGATTGGGCTCGCACGTCTGGCGATGTTTCCTGCGGTTCGCCTGACAGCCGGCGCTGGCTTCGAAAGCAGCGAGCTTACTGATTTGCTGCGACGTGACAGTGTAATTTGGTCGCTCGGCGCCGGGCTGTTGCAACCCCTATTGGACGGCGGTAGGGCCAAAGCCGTCCTGGAGCGCACCCAGGCGCAATACGTCGAAGCCTTCGCGCAGTACCGCGAGCGCTTGCTGGTAGCGTTTCAGGAAGTCGAAACCACCCTCTCCGCGCTCTCTACTTTGGCCGAGCAACGCGGCCAGCAACAGGTCGCGGTCGATCACGCCGCGACGGCCGAACAGCTCGCTCGCGCCCGCTACCAGTCCGGCGTACTAGCTTTGTTCGACTACATTGAGACGCAGCGCGCGCGGCTACAGACGGAACGGCAACTGCTCGCAATTCGTCAACTGCAGTTGCTGTCCTCGGTTACCCTCGTGCGCTCCCTCGGGGGCAGTTGGTCGCTTGAGCCGCCTAAGTCCACCGCGTCGCGGTAGTTGCATAACAGTCGACAAGACCTAGGGAACCTCTGATTTATTCCTCCATGAGCCGCGTTTCCCACGAGATGGCCGTAGCTGCTCGGCGGGACGCTCCGTCGCGGCCATGTGGGAATAGTTCAGAGGTTCCCTAGAAGTCCACTTGGGTGCGGAACGTAACGCCGTGCTCTGAGTCGGTCGTCGCAGTTCGCCCGGGGCGACCAGTGTTGGTGATGGTCACGGGCGTGTCGAATTTGGTTTGGATGTAGTTCAGCATCAGACGCACGTTCGGGTTCGGCAGCCATTTGATTCCGAAAGTCCACGCGGTCGCTTCGTTCGCGCTGGTCGCAGGCTTAACGCCGGAGCCGGCCAACTCCGGGGTCGTCGTCTGGAAATCCGAGGCGTCGAAGCGACTGTATCGAAGCCCTAACTCCCATGCCCCCCAGCCACCGCCGCCGAGTGCAAACCTGCTCGCCGGCCGCGGACGCAAGAACAGACTGTTGCGGTAGAAATCCGCGTAGCGCTCCCCAGTCACCATCCACACCACACTCGCATACGCAGCACCGATGTTCTTGTCGTAGCTGGTAGCGATGGCAACGCCGTCGGCGGCGCTTCGCCCCGTGAAATTGGCCCGCATCCACTCTGCTTGGAACTTGACCGGCCCATAGGCAAAGGCCGCCTCGACGCCTGTTCGTCTTCTATCAACGTCGTCGCCGGTAAACGAATCGGGCGTAAAGAATGTGATGCCGCGCGCTTCTGTGCGACCGCTGAACGCAGCGCCGACCGGGACGGTGCCTTGGCTATACGACGCTCCGAAATGCGCAATGAATCGGCGATTACCGAAGAGCGCGGGCAGATTAGCGGTGCCGCGCAGGAGCCAGTCCTTGTTGTCGACCACGTTGTTGGTTTCGTTGGCGTTGATTCCCTGCCCGTTCGACACCGCGATCGCGTAGGACACGCCCTCTTTGGGAAAACCCCACACTTGCACACCGCGCTCTTTGCCGGGGGAGATCGTGTCGCCCATGGATCGCTCGAGAAAGTCCGTAAATGTTTCGGTTTGCATCTGCTCCAAGCTGAAAGGCATTTTGAACTGACCGATCTTGAACTGCGCCGCAGGCCACCAGTTGATGTTCAACCACGCTTCGTCCAACTCGGTGTTCGAGCTGTTCGCGACCGAAGTCGTTTGCGTGCAACCGGTCGCGCCGACCGCCGTGCACACAGTGGTACCCAGTCCATTTAGCCCGGCATAACTTGCGCGTACCCGGTACTCGAAGTCGCCATACAGCCAGCCCTCCACGCCGAGGTAGGCGCGGCGAACGTCAAAGGTATCGGCCGCGATGCCGTCATCGCCGCCAAACTGGCGGTAGTCCAATTCGGCGCGTGCACGTAGCATGAGCACATGCTGCTCTTCGGCTGTGCGAAGGACAATGCCACCCGAACTCGGAAAAGAATGCTTCTTGTCGATCCAGGCGCCGCCCCCCGCTTCGACGAATGAGGCATTTACCGGAGTCGCACCCGAGGGCGCGGCCGGCGCCTTTACGGTTTTGTCGCCGGCACTCTCGGTGGACTTGGCTTCTTCGCGCGGCTCCCCCTGCTTGGCGCGCGCCCGATCCTTGATCTTGTTGAACTCCTCCTCGGACAAGATGCCCTTGTCTTTCAGGACCTGTAAGAGTTCGCTGATCTCATCGGCAAGAGTTGGTTGGCCCCATCCGGCTCCGACTAGGACGACGGCAAGACAAAGGCGGCGCAGGAAGAGCGCTACTTTCCGGCTTGAAGAAAGGAGGCAAGCTCGCTTCATTGCTGCAGGGTAATGGAAAGGTCCTCGCAATATACAAAAAAATATAACGTGGGGTCAACTTCTGCCGAAATGCCATTCGCCTGCTAGGCAGCGGCCCTTCTCGCGACTGGCGAGAGCGCGCAGCATGATACCGAGGAGAACTAACGGAGATCTTCATGCACGGATCTGACAAAGCTAGAGACCGATGCTGCAAGCCGCGACTGCGGCCCCGTGCCTAGCGCTCTAAGTCGGTCGGTGAACAGAAGTTGCGCCCCAAGATATCCAGCACCTTGGTAAACAGGTGCTCACGGTTAGACATGACATCTAGGGCGCCACGGCGGACCAAATCATCGCGCTGGGTCACCGCCCATGTGCCCGCGTAGACGAGTACCGGTGGGCCACTTTGCCGCAATATCGAGTGCTCCAGGAGCCCC